>JAZRHW010000236.1:0-5885 GCA_045644965.1 Eubacteriales bacterium | reverse complement strand
GAGGTGGAGCGCCGTGCTCGCCTTGAGGCAAAGAGAATACCCGAAAACATTGATTATCACGAGGTAAAGGGCCTTCGCCTTGAGGCAATTCAAAAGCTCTCGCGCGTCCGTCCCCTCACTATCGGACAGGCATCTCGCATTAGCGGTGTTTCACCCGCGGATATCTCCGTTTTGATGATATATTTAGGGATAGTTTGATAAAAAAGAGGAAAAAATGGAAAAATTTTTAAGAAATGAGATGCTTTTTGGAAAAGAAGCGCTTGAAAAACTGAAAAACGCGCGCGTTGCCGTGTTTGGAATCGGTGGTGTTGGTGGCTATGCACTCGAGGCGCTCGTGAGAGCCGGGGTGGGAGAAATCGACATTATTGACTCCGACTGCGTTGCCGTATCTAACATCAACCGTCAAATTCTTGCAACCACCGAAACAGTGGGCGAAAAGAAGGTCGACGTGGCGGAAAAACGCGCCAAGGCGATAAATCCTGACGTAAAAATAAACAAATTTGACGTTTTTTATCTCCCAGAGACCGCGCATCTCTTTGATTTTACGAAATACGATTACGTGATTGACGCAATCGACACCGTTTCGGGCAAAATGGAGCTCATCCGTCGCGCAAACGCGTGCGGGACACCCATAATTTGCTCCATGGGAACGGGAAATAAGCTCGATCCGACCGCCTTTGAGGTTGCGGATATCCACAAGACGAGTGTTTGTCCGCTTGCGAAGGTCATTAGACAAAATTGCAAGCGAGAGGGAATTAAACACCTTAAAGTTGTTTACTCAAAGGAAATTCCCGCCACTCTCCACGAGGTTGAAAATGCTGAGCAAAAGGGAACCGCGGGTAGAGTTTCACCTGCTTCCTGCTCCTTCGTGCCCCCCGTCGCAGGATTTATTCTCGCGGGCGAGGTTATTAAAGACTTACTTTTTTCGAGAAAAAAGTAAGCAAAAAAGCTTTTATCGCGACTTCGTCATTCTCGCAATAATATATTGCTAATTTTTTTAGTTCACATCACGAACGAAACGTATTGAGACGAAATCCTCTTTCAAAGGAGATTTATATATGAAAAAAGAAAATCAAACGAGCAAGAAAAGCACGATAATTCTTGCTGTTATACTTATACTTGCCCTTGCGGTACTTGTCGGGCTCGTAGTGGTAATTTTGACACCGCGCGAGTGCACACATTTCGCGTGCGACAAGACCGATTTTGCGCCGACCTGCGACGAAAAGGGCTACACTCTCTACGAGTGTAAAAAATGCGACTACAAATTCGAGGCGGATTTCGTTGCTCCTCTCGGGCATGAATTTACCGACGAGATAATCGTTCCCACCTGTGAGGGTGAGGGTTACACACTCCACACCTGCGCCACTTGCGGTGATGAATACAAGGATAATTTTGTCGCGCCCGTCGGACACGACGAGATAGTCAGCGTTATCGCTCCCGAGTGTAACGCGCGCGGATACTCCCTCCACGAATGTGTTGCCGAGGGCTGCGATTATTACTACATAACCGACTACACAAATCCCTTGGGACACGATAGGGAATCAACCGTCGTTGCTCCCACCTGTGACACCGAGGGCTACACCCTCAATGAATGCAAAATTTGTTCTTACAGCTACAAGAGCAACTACGTAAAGCCCACGGGACACAAGTACACAAAGACCTACGTTCGCCCAAACATTGAACAGACCGGTTACACAATTTATAAATGTGAAACCTGCGGCAGCGAGCACATTGGCGACTACGTTTTCTACTCCGATATTTTCTCGGGCGCCGAGGGTACGGGTGAGGGCGAGCTCGCGTGGGGAGTTGACCTTTCCCGACACTCCAAAGAGGTGGATTTTGAGGCGCTCAAGCGTGCGGGAGTTGATTTTGTAATTTTGCGTGTTGGTTACAACACCGCAAAGGACTCCTATTTTGAAGAATATTATACCAAAGCAAAGGCGGCAGGCCTTGACGTTGGTGTGTATTTCTTCACACTTGCGGAAAATGCCACCGACGCGAAGTCGGATGCGGCGCGCGTTGCAAATTGGCTCAAGGGCAAAAAGCTTGAATACCCCGTTTTCTATGATATTGAAAACTACGATGGCGCGTCATATTACCCCTCGACCTTCTCCGAGGAGAAGATAATGGAGATTGCGCATACGTTTATGACCGAGATGGTCAATCGCGGATATTATCCCGGACTTTATACGAATAATAACCTTCTTTACAATATTTATAATAGCGAAAAAACACTTCGTCTTTACGACGTTTGGTTTGCGCGCTACCCCGGAAGCGAGCCGGACGAGGCGACCATCAAGGAATACAGTGCCCAGTACTCAATTTGGCAATATATGGGTAGCGTTGAAGGCTTTGCAGGCGGTGCCGTTGAAGGTTTTTGCGACCTCAATTACGCCTTCAAAAATTACCCCGAAATCATTAAAAAGCACGGCTTCAACGGTTATTAATGAAGTTATAATAGCAAATAAAAAAACCACCTCTTTTGAGGTGGTTTTGTTTACTTGAATTTGAAATTATACTTTTTGAGTATGATCAAAAGGGAAGTGCCGAGCACTGTTGCGGAGAGAAATTCTCCAATTCCAACGGTGAGCGCCACGAGGGGAAGTGCCATATCCTTTACACCGAAGCCGTAAACAATAACGAGGGGCACGATTATTGTGTTTGAGAGTACGGTTGGAAAGCTTACAAGCCACTTGTTGTTTCTGAGGTAATATCCGCCAAGCACTCCGAGGAAGGTTGCAAGCGTTCCAAACACGATATCGAGGATATTCGCGCTTGCGATCAGGTTAGAAATGAGGCAACCGATGGTAAGCCCAGGGATTGCCGCAGGTGTGAAGGCAACGAGCACGCAAAGTGCCTCGCTTATTCGTAGCTGAATTGCGCCTGAGGAGAGTCCAAATGCGGCGCTGATGAGTGTCAACACCACATAGAGTGCGGCTATGGTCGCACTGAGAGTGATAAATCTCACTCTTGCTTGATTTTTTCTTTTCATTTTGTTTTACGCGGAAAAATTCCGCCCTTTCCTTAGTTTTGTTTAAGGTGAGGATGGTTACGAACTCACCGAGGGCTATTATAATACATTTTTCCTGCAAAGTCAATATTTTTTGAAAAGGTATTGAAATTTTCCCCCATATATGATAAAATAAGCAAAACAGAGTAGAGCTATGCGCGTAAAGTGCCTATGGGACGGGGAGTTGCCTGTGGGACGAAAGTTTTACTGCGGTGCAGAGCTCGCATCCCGCTGAAAACAAGGTCGAACCATGCTCTTTTTTCGCCATTTTCAAAATTCGCGGGGAAGGAGGATTTTTTTATGCTTACAGAAATAACCGACAACAAATTTGCAAGTATATTCTCAATAAAATATTGGCGTGCGGCTGCGGATCAATTCAAGGATGTCCGCATGATAACTGTTGCGGCACTCATTGTTGCGCTTCGTGTAGCGGTTAAATTCGTGCGAATTCCGATTGCGCAGGGACTTGCCATCTCCCTTGACGGATATGTCAACTCGCTCGGCTCGGTTATATACGGCCCACTCGTTGGACTCTTGGTTGGCGCGATAAGCGACACCCTTGGCTGTCTTATTACGGGTAGAATGGGTGAATATTTTCCTCCCTTTGTGCTCACAGAAATGCTCAGCTCATTTATATTTGGACTTTTCTTCTGGAAGCGAAAAATCCGCATTTCAAGTGCTTTGAGCGCGAAATTCACGGTAAATTTCGTTTGCAACATCATTCTGACCTCGCTTTTCAATAAGTGGATGTACTACCTCTATTACGGACTTGAACGCGCCGAGGCGTACAACATAATCAACGGTGTGAGAATTGCTAAAAATCTTGTAATGTTTCCGCTTGAGGCGACGATAATTGTTATCGTGCTTTCAGCAACGCTTCCGATGCTCACAAAACTCGGACTAGTGGATAAAAATCACTGCTTCGTTTACCGTCCGAGCAACAAAAAGCTCGCGCTCGAGGTGGCGCTTTTTACCGCCTTGTCGGTGAGTGTAATTTTGCTCTACATCTTCTTTTTCAAGGATATTATTGCGGATTTGGATATTAAATTTTGGTAAACAAAAACGGACGATTACTCGTCCGTTTCTTTTTCTTCTTTAATTTCTTCAGTTTCTTCAACCTGTTCGGTTTCTTTAACTTCTTCAAATTCTTCGATTTGCTCGATGCCTTCGGTTTCTTCCTCAATGGTGGGCGGATTTTCAATCTCCAACCACTCGTCAGGTGTTTTCGAGTCGGCAGTTTTGGCAACGTCGCCAAGACGTATTCTTATTGCTACACAAAGCACAAGGGTGAGGAGCATTTGATAAAATCTTACTTCCTCGTTGAGAATACCGAGCAAATACGCGCAAATATAAGCAACGGAAATTACCGTTCCCGAGTGGAGAGCCACAAGCGCGGAGGGGAAATATGCACCCGTGTAGATGCCTTTTGCTGTGAAGTTTCCTTCATATAATATATATAGGAGCGCACACACGGCAAAAATCGCGCAAAGTGTGTTTTCCACCGAGTTGATATGTCGATTGTAATTTGAGTTATTTCCAAGTATCATTCCCACGGGCATGCACGCGCCGAGAAGCAGGGAGAAGAGCTTTGCAAGTGTGAGATTGAATTTGCTTTTTACTGCTGACGTCAAAAAATAAATACCGAATCCACCAATGCCTATGCCAACGAGCATGGAAACTGTTTCGTGCGCGGATTTATCAAAAAGAATTTCGCAAACTCCCGCGAGAACGAGCAATGTACCAATAATAGCCAGCGAGTTTTTATTTCCGCTTTGATTGGGCAACTCCTTGGTAAGCAATTCTTTTTTGTTCAAGAACAAGCCCACGAAGGCGGGAATAAATCCAATTACATAAAGCACTATAAAAGCAATCGAGAGTGCTCCGCCCTCAAAATAACCATTCTTGACATCAAAGTCATAGAGAAAGGCGAGAAATAAAAGTACAATAGAGACATCACTTGCCAAGTAGGATGCCAAGCGAAGCCACTGAGTTCTTTGTCTAAAATTCATAGTTGTCTCCATAAATATCTTAACTGTATGCTTAATTATAGTCCACAAATGTGAACAAATTATGAAATTGCGCGTGATTTGGGCAGTTTTTACAAGAATTTTTGGCATACAGAAGGGAAAAATGCGAAAATTCGTTCGCAAAACGCCTAAATATTGACAAAAATGTGTCAAAATTATGCACAATGCACAAAACGAGGAGTGAAAACAAGTGTAAGTTCTACGAAACTCACATAAAAATATATAATAAAAATACTTGATTTTGAGGTTTTTTTGTGATATAATAACTCCGCTTGATATGCGATGAAGCGAGAGGTTGCCGCGAAAGCGGGTAATTTTCGTGGAGTATGTCCGTTAAACGGGCGCAAAAATTCCTTAAATGGCTAAGGATTTTGCATTTTCCGGAGTTTGTTGGTCGACAAAAAGGCCACAAAGTCCGTTTTTGTAAGGGAAAGCGCAAAACACCCGACACCGTGTTCAAGGAAAATGCCCCACTCAAACTCGTCGGACGGTCGCAAACGCTACATTTATTATATATGTGCGCGAGCAACGCTATATATAGTGGTTTGGCGACAAGCGAACAAAAGACGAAATCTTAAAAGGAGGCACTAAAAATGGCAGTAAAGGAAAGAATCCGTGTTAGACTCAAGAGCTACGACCACAAGCTTATCGACACAGCGGCTGAAAAGATCGTTGAAGTTGCTAAGAGAAACGGCGCTACAGTAAGCGGTCCTATCCCGCTTCCCACAGAGAGAGAAATCATCACAATTCTCCGTGCGGTTCACAAGTACAAGGATAGCCGTGAGCAGTTTGAGCTCAGAACACACAAAAGACTCATTGATATTCTCAAGCCCTCTGCAAAGGTTGCA
>JAZRHW010000235.1:0-3374 GCA_045644965.1 Eubacteriales bacterium | reverse complement strand
GCGATTGCGCATTGGTTCTGTAAAGTATGGCAAAATCTCTGTAGATCTTATTTCCGTCGGCAACCGCGCGATTTATCTCGTCAATGATATAATTCGCCTCGCCGTTCTGATCCTCGCAACACTTGAGCGTGATCTTCTCTCCGCCGTCTCTTGACGTGAAGAGAGTCTTTCCCTTTCTGCTCTTATTGTTCGCGATAACTCCGTTCGCCGCGTCAAGTATCTGCTTTAATATACATTTGTGATTAGATATAGTCTTTTTGGATAAACCTTCTTCTGCTAATTGATTTAGAAAATATAGTATATCTTTAGGAGTAATATCCTTTAGACTTTGTTCTTCAAAAGTCTCGACTATCCTCTTGAATGCGGGAATCAGTCCGCGCAGGGTCTGGGCCGCATAAGTATCATACTTATCGTCGAGCCATTCGTTTGCGAAGGTGCCGAACAATCTACTTTGCTCTTCTCTTGCCTCATACTCCAATAACTTCTTGTTGACCTCGGCGCGAGATTTACCGTATATATAAACTCTCTTCTTCGTCGTCGGGTCGGTGATAACCTTTAAATATCGTCCATCTGCTCTTTTAATCATACTTCGCCTCTGACAATATCCTATATAATTTAAGTGTCTCGTCCTTGCTTTCAAGGAGCCGGTCCTTGTAGGCTATCTCCATTTTTAGCTTATCATTCTCGCTCGCTAGAGAAAGGTTTGTTGATTTCAATAGCTCGTTTTCCGCCAAAATCCTGATGCGCTCTGCCTCCGTCTCGTCGTTCTTCGATTTCAAATCAAGATACACCTTAAACTCCGCCGCCATTGTTGAGTCCATAAATATCTCATATGGCGCGAGTCCCACGGTATCACCTATATCAAGCACCGTGCTAATGCCGGGGTCTGCGGTCTTACCCGACAGCACACGGCTTATAGTTTCATCGGGGAGGCGTAGTTTAGACCTCTCCGACATTGATTTCGCGGTAATACCTAACCGCTTCTTTTCCTCATTTATTCGCTCTCTATACATATTTCACCTACTCAATCAGTCCTATACCCTTAAGGGCAGGACACATCAAATACATATTTGTAGTCTTACGCCGATATATTTGCACCCTTGCCTACATCAATGCAGTAACCGCACCGCTTAATTGATGGCGCATTTAACAATTTTGACTATTGATTTAAACTGCTAAAGTGATATAATTTAATCGTAAGCGCATTGCGCCAAAAACTACATACACTTTATGATATACTTATCAAAAAACAAGGAGTAACCACAATGGATTCACTCGACCAAGAAATGCTTGCCCTTATCCGTTCAACCTCTGACCCTCTCCTCGCTTTCAAGATAGCAACGGAGGTGTTATTAGGTGTACTATCAACGACCGCACCAACTCCCGCCGACGAAGCCCAAAAAACCGCATAGACTACGCCCTCGCCTCATAAGGTGGGGGCTTTTTATTCCTCAAGAATTCCCGCAGCTTTAAGCGCTGTCCTCAACATCTCCAACGCGAGAGGCTTACTCTCAAGCGGAATCTTGCGGAATATCTCAAGCAATGCCTCTTCAATCTCTTCAAGGGTAGGCTCGGTAGAATCCTCACCATTGAGAAGATAATTCGGGCTGACATTTAGAGCATTCGCCATCTCTACTATTTTTGAATGCGGTATGTTAATCTCACCGTTTTCAATTCTCGATATACTCGTTTTTGTCGAATACCCGCATCGATGCGCTAACTCTTCTTGTGTCAGCTGTTGTTCTTTTCGTTTTTTTTGAATTCGTTTTCCGATTTCTATATAGTTTCCCATTAGTTTCCTCCTTAACTTTTTCTTCATTATATCATTAGAATGTGTGTCAGTCAACTTTTTTTGAAAAATTTTTCAACTTTTTTTGAAAAGTATATTGACAATAAACTTTTGATGTTGTATAATATGGATGAGTGACAGTAAACTAACAAGGAGGTTACAATGATAAACGCAGAACTTTTAGAAGAGAAAAGGCGACAGCGAGGGTATACACTTGAAAAAATGGCTAGTGAGCTTGGTATCTCAAGGACTTGTTTGTGGAATAAAATCCACGGAGAAACACAGTTTTATATCGGCGAAGCCGCAAAAATCAAGGAAATGCTCAAGCTTTCAAAGAACGAGACCTTTAATATTTTTTTTGCAACTAAAGTCCACCCACAATAAACTAGCAAAAGGAAGGAAACAAAAATGCAAGGTTATAAGGGCTTTTCCCCTGACCTCATATGCCGAGACACCCAATACTCCGAGCACACCGTATTCACCGTCGACGATTATGTAGTGCCGTGTCAATCAGGCTTGCACTTCTGCCGTTCTCCCCTCGATGTTATTGACTTCTATCCGCTTATCAATGCAGACGGAAGGCTTAACGCGATGGCAACGGTTGAATCAAGGGGCGATGTTCACGAGCTCGGGATGAAGCTATGTACTTCTTCACTGTATGTCAATGAGCGCCTTACCCTCTACGAGATGGTATACAGCGCCTTTGAATATACCCTTCGGAATGTGGGGCGTAGTGCTCTCGACCGTATGAGAATTTCAATCGATTCATCGTCCGCAAAAATCGTTACAATGACGAGCGCGGTGAGGGTGTCAGCCTCAAGCGAGTATGCCGTGATATTCGCATATAGCGACTACGGACATATAGCGACGAGTGGTAACAACACCTCAATACTCTCGGTAGGCTCTCGCACCAATATTGTTAATTCGGGCGAATGCTCACAAATAGTTACGGACGGAAGCCGTGTCCGTGTGTCCTCCTGCGGTGATTATACCACAATATACGCGGTGGGTGACGATGCGGAGATAATATCAAGCGGTATTGCCGATAAGGTCATTGTTGAAGGCAAAAATACGACCGTAGGGCTTTTCGGCGATGGGGCAATATTCAAGGCTGTCGAGGGCACGATAATCGATGCGAAGGGCATTGGACGGCTCGTCATAGACGGCAAGAAGTATTCCTCCGATAAATACTACACAATAGACCAAGGCAAGGTCGTTGAGTGGGAAAGGAGGAACTAAATTGAGTAAAAACGAAAAAAGTGGTTTTTTGCTTTACAAAGAACAATTTGACGGCATATCGCTTCTCTCAATGGAAGAGCGAGGCGAGCTATTGACGGCTATATATGAGTACCAGATAAACGGTAACGTATCAACGAACCTATCGGCGTCTGCCTCGATGGCTTTTAAGTTTATAAAAGGGCAATTTGATAGGGATAAACAAAAATATACCGATATTTGTAAGAAGCGCAAAAAGGCTGTTGAAACGCGATACCATCAGGACGATACAAATGAATACAAATGTAGCAATAGTATTCAAATGAATACAAAAGCTACTGATACTGATACTGTAACTGATACTGATACT
>JAZRHW010000234.1:0-3145 GCA_045644965.1 Eubacteriales bacterium | reverse complement strand
GAGCCCTCTTCCGCAGAAGAGGGTGGCACGGCATAGCCGTGACGGGTGTAGTTCCCCTATTCGATTTAAAACTAACTCCCCCATAAATCCCAATTTATCACGCAAAAAAGCACTCACTTTCGTGAGTGCTTTTAATATTATTTACTTATTATCCAAAATCTCTTTCGCTCGTTTCAAAATGGGTAATTCCCTATTGCAAATAATCCTACCGAGAGGTGTTTGTCTGCACCTTTCATATTCCGCAACCGCCTCGTCATAGGTGAGCTTTAGTGTGGAAAGGTGGAACGAATGTATCTCGTCCTCGGTCATATGTGTATCCCCGAAAGATACCGCCCTGCATAGATAATAATTGTTTATATTGTGTCGGTGAATTAGATTGTAATAATCACTCACCACACCGATTTTGCACAAGACCTCAACGCTCGCGCCAAGCTCCTCTTCAAGCTCGCGGTGAATGGCAATCTCGAGGTTTTCGCCGTCCTCAACGCCACCGCCAGCGGTCTCAATGCACACCGCCCTGCCAAAATCGTCATCGCGATCCACGCGCACGAAATAGAAATATCCTTCATCATCAAGAACGATAGCACGAACTATTTGCCTGTCGTGCGTAACACCGTCAAAAGCCCATTCTTCGTCGCGGAGCGAAAGTTCAATCTCCGAAAACTGTTCCAACATAATTTCCTCCTCGCTTGGATTTTATTCTTCTTTTTCAGGCAAGGTCTTGAGCAAAATTGCCGTGTATCCAAGCGCTATAAAGCAAATAATCACGGACTGAATTATTCGCATCATGTTGTCTATCGCACTCTCATTTGCAAAAAAGCTCGTCACGTTGATGAACTGATGCGCGAAAATGCACGGAAAAAGAGATTTGCCCCTTTGCACCATAATAACGAACAAAAATCCAATGGCAATAGCTGACACCACTTGACAAAGATTTGGAATAAGTGTAGCACCGCTTCCGTTTATCAAATTAACGATATGTCCAATGCCAAACGTAACGCTCGATACAATTATCGCGCTCCTTACTCCGTCCTTCTCCATAGCGCGAAACAAAAATCCGCGGAAGATTACCTCCTCCAAAAATCCTACGCAAAGCATGCTTGCAGCGTAGAGAGCAAAGTCAGCCCACGAGCCGTTTTTGCTAAGTCCACACCAAAAATTGCAGGAAACAAGTAGGATCAGAGGTATGTAATATAAAAACCTTTTCGCTCCAATATCCGTTTTGCAAAGTCCAAATCTTTCAAAAAGTCCGTTTTTGCGCATCCAAACGATCGCAACAATGCTCATAGCAAGCAAATACGGCACACTAAATACCTTTTCAATTCCAACAAGACGCGAAAGCTCGTCCGCGATGCTCGTTCCGACAACGTAAACAATTATCCACGAAATTGCAAACCAAATTTCACTCTTTTTATAAAGCTTATTCATCTATTTCACCTTGTATTTCTTTTCTATTTTAGTGAACGTAGCGACCAAAATACCCATTCCCAGCGTGCAAGCGAGAACAAGCAAGGCAATGGCTATCCATGCCTTCCAAAAATATACCGCACCCGAAGCAAAGTACCAAAGTGAGTAGAGTACCCACATTCTCGCGTTTTCACGGTTGAAAGCCTTCACGTCGCTAATTTTTGATGCATCAACCGTTGTTCCCGCATAAAACCACATCGGCTTCTCACGTTTTGAGGCATAAATACCAATACCCAAAAACAAAAACGCACAGCCGAAAACTATTATGCTCCAAATTATTGCTCCTGCCATTCAATTCACCTCGATTTGCAATTTATTCAATATCGTCTTCACAAAATTCATTTTCGAATACGATTTCGGCATTAAATAACTCGTCAACCAATTCGTTAGCTTTCTCAATAAATTCCTCAGGCACAAAAACCTGCAAAGAATCCTGCATACCCGTCTTCATTGTAAAGCCAATTCCGTTTACAGGACGTGTTGTACAGGGTATTCCATTATCCTGGAGTACCTCAACAAGCATTCTTGCCCATATTTCCTCTTTTTCAATTAACAATTGAAATGTATTATCCATAAATACGTCCTCCTCAATTTAACATTTCTCTATTAATGCCTATTCAGCTCGATAAATGGGAATTTAACAAACTCCCATAAATTCATCAATTTTTGCCAAAATATCTTTATCTGTTTGGTAAGAAAAATCATCAGCGTTAATGTATATCACATTGCCTGGAATTTCTTCTGCCCTTGAATATTGTGCATAACTTTTAAAATCATCAAAAATATCCAATGTTGTACTTAAATGTACAGGATGTCTGTTTTCATTTTGCATTCGGTTTATATATCTTTTGTGCAAAATTTCAACATCACCTCGAAGAACAAGTGTGAGCACTTCATAATTGTGTTCAAATGCAATTTTATGTAATTTTTCCAACTCGGTTGTATGGAAATTTGATTCCAAAATAAGATTTTTATTTAGTTTTCCAAACTCCGAGAAAATAAAGAACATCAATTCCATTGATGCATTGGATAATCTCTTGTTTTCTTCTCTATTTGAAAAACCAATCTCATCTCCGAGTATTTCTTTAATCGAATCCTTAAAAAACACATTTGTATCGTATCTTTTGGATAGAATATTTGCAAATGTGGATTTACCCGTCGCCAAATCTCCATTAATCAATAAAAGCTTTCTCATAAAGCACCTCATAAAATTCATCTATTAATTATATCATATCACAAAATCCCCGAAAAGTAAATAGGACAGTGTAAAAACAAAAGCCCTGCACAAGCAGAGCTTTTTGTATATAAGATAAGTAATTATCTCTTTGAGTATTAGCAATACCGTTTGATATCGTGAATAACGTGAAAAATCGTGTGATATCGTAGCTTTATCGTGTGTTTTCGTGCGATATCGTGAATATCGTGAGTATCGTTGCATAAAGTGTTGCACCAAAATTGCACCAAGATCACACCAACGCTTAACGCCTATTTAGCTCGTCAAATTGGAATTGGTAGACATTTATTTGTTATTACGAAGTTCTGCCAGTAACGCTACCGTGATATCCTTAGCAATTGCAGATGCCTTTGGGCAATTTTCTTCAAAATATCCCACTCCGCTATGGGTTGCCGTATCCGTAATACTTCTAACCGCAATAAACGGCACATTGTTTACATAGCA
>JAZRHW010000233.1:0-2872 GCA_045644965.1 Eubacteriales bacterium | reverse complement strand
AATAGAGAAACGCAAGGAAATCTTGGATGAGCTAATGCCGAATAAAGGCGAAAATGTCTATTTGCAAGGACCTATTTATTTTGATTTTGGAACTAATATTTCCATGGGCGACAATAGTTATGCGAATTTTAATTTTACAGTTTTGGATGAGGGAAAGGTTACGATTGGCAAGTCGGTGTTTATCGGACCAAATGTTGTGATGGCAACTGCAATTCATCCACTGTGTTATGAGGATAGAAATTCATTTTTTAATACAAAGACAGGCACGGTTACCAATTTAGAATATACTGCGCCCATTACCATTGAAGATAATTGTTGGATTGCGGCAAGTGTTACAATTTGTGGTGGTGTAACAATAGGAGAGGGTTGCGTGATTGGTGCAGGGAGTGTCGTGACAAAAAATATTCCACCACATAGTCTGGCAGTTGGTAATCCTTGTCGTGTGATTCGCCAAATTACAGATGCAGATAGATTATCTGCACATCCAGTACTTTATGCAGATTAATTAACTTTAACATAATACATAAAGGGAATGAGTTTATGAGGTTTTCGGCAAATTCACTAAAGAAGCTTGTAAAGGGCGCTTGTTATTTTGAAGAGGACGGTGGGTATTTGACACCGTTTCGGTTCTCTAAAAGGCAGATTGATATGACCAAAAGGGATGGCTACGACGAGGCGTGGCGCAACAGGGTTCTTTTTTCGGGCGGGATACGCCTGGAGCTTAAAACAAACGCAAGGAACATTTCCTTTTGCTACAAGGCGTATTTTGGAGATTGTCAGGTTGGCGGCAGGAGCAAAAGCCTTGACACTTGGATTGACGGCATCCTTTATTCCGTTGACGATGTAAATAGCCCCAGCGGCAAGATGTCAATTTCTTTGCCCGAGGGGGAAAAGCTTGTGAAAATTTATCTACCCAATTACTGTATGCTTTCCCTTAAATGCTTTACTGTTGACGGACAATATAAATCGGTTAAGGACAAGGGGCAAAGGGTGCTCGTCATAGGTGACTCCATTACGAACGGCTTTGGCTCTATGTTTTCCAGCGGCTCATACTTTAGCGAGCTGCAAAGGCTGACAGGGTACAATATGCTGAGCCAAGGCATTGGCGGCTACCGCTGTGAACCCAAGGAGCTTGACTACATCGACGGCTTTATGCCCGACAAGGTAATTACATTCCTTGGCACGAATTGGTACAACAGCCCCGAGTGCTACGATTACGAAAAAGCAACCGTCGATTACTACAAAAGGCTCACCGAGCTATATAAGGGCAAGCCGATAATTGCCGTTTCTCCCCTTTGGCGTGGCGACGGCATAGACAGGGAAAGGTTTGATTGGTGCAGGAGTATCATAAAAAGGGAATGCGAGAAATACGAAAGCATAACCTTTGTTGACGGCTACACCCTTGTGCCAAATGTGGAAGAATGCTTTTGCGACAAAGTACATCCGAATGAATACGGCTGTCTTTTGCTTGCCGAGAATTTGCACAAGATAATTAAAAAGGTTAAATTTTAAGGGGGAATCCTGTTATAAAAGAGGCCTTGAATAATAGGGGGGTAGATTTTTTCTACTCCCTTTTTTAATTTGTTTGTGCCGTTTTTTCATAAAAACATGGAATTTTTGAGGGCGCGATTTTTGAAAATGCTTAAAATATGGAAAAACAAATTATGGAAAGTTTTTCCCTTGAAAAGCGTTTTGTTGTGTGGTAAAATTTAATTGATAAATATGAATTTGTTGAGGTTAATTATGAAAGACGAATGTTTGATATGCGGTGCGTCGCTGAAATATTTAGAAAAAGATGAGCTGATGGAATGCGCCATTTGCCACAAACAAGAAAACAGTAAAACCGCTTGCGAGAACGGGCACTACATATGCAACGAATGCCACACACAAGGAATGGATAGCATTATAGGAGTATGCCTTGCCGAAAGCTCAAATAATCCCATTGAGATTATTCAAAAACTGATGGCTCTGCCGTTCTGCCATATGCACGGCCCCGAACATCACGTGATGGTTGGCTCGGCATTACTTTCCGCATATAAAAATGCGGGTGGCGATATTGACCTTGTTAAAGCTCTTTCTGAGATGCAGGCGAGAGGAAAGAAAGTTCCCGGAGGTGCTTGCGGATTTTGGGGAGCTTGTGGCGCAGGCGTAAGCGCGGGAATGTTCGTTTCTATTGTAACAGGTTCAACCCCTCTTGCAAATGAGGCATGGGGACTCTCTAACAAAATGACTTCAAGCGCGCTTGGCGCAATCGGAGAGTTTGGCGGCCCGCGTTGCTGTAAGCGAGACTCCTATCTCGCTATTATAAAAGCAGTTGAATTTGCGAAAGAACACCTTGGTGTTGAAATGAATCTTGGCGAAATCAAGTGTGTACATTCAGCAAACAATAATCAATGTATCGGTGCGAGGTGCCCATTTAAATGAAAAAGAAGATAGCGTTTATCTGTGTTCATAACTCTTGTCGTAGTCAAATTGCGGAAGCTCTCGGAAAACATTTGCGTGGAGATGAGTTCGACTTTTACTCGGCAGGCACGGAAACGAAACCGCACATCAATCAGGATGCGGTTCGTCTGATGAAGGAACTTTACGTCTTCGATATAGAGCTGACACAGTACAGTAAAACCATAGATAAGATACCGAAACCCGACGTTGCAATCTCAATGGGATGCGATGTGCGATGCCCCTTCATTGGTAAAGCATTCGATGATGATTGGGGCTTGCCTGATCCTACGGGAAAGAGCGATGCGGAGTTTGTTGAGGTCATCAAGGAGATAGAGTCGCACATAAAAAGTATACGATAAACAAATTCCAATTTGTCGATCAGACCATCACGGCATATGCCGTGATGGTTCTTTTTTATTCGCATTCAATA
>JAZRHW010000232.1:0-2650 GCA_045644965.1 Eubacteriales bacterium | reverse complement strand
ATATTTGTCGGTTGTGAAGTACATCGGAGCGTTGACGTTGCCTGAGCAGACGATGCGGCAGAGATACACCTCGCCAGAGGTAGCTTTCACGGTGACGGAGAAGGGTAGAAGAGACAAAAACGACGAGAGATATCTGCATCCGTGGTATTCGACCGTGGCAAGCTTTTCCCGCTTCAGCATTTTGAGCTTTTTTATCAGCTTGCGTCGCGCTTTAAGATTAATAACTATTCTCAACGCGAAGAAGACGATGAACGGAATAAGGACGAGAATCAGGATGCCCTGCCAAAGCGACGTCAAAATGATATAGAGCGAAAAAACGATCTCAATGGCGTATGCATCGACAAAAAGGTAACAAAAAGTAAAAATCACAAGATACCCGAGCGGTTTTATGAAAAGATATATCGGCTTGAATCTCTTGATGTCCTGGGAATTCTTAAAGATCGGCTTTTCTACAAAGAGAGGATGATGTATCTCGTCCTCCCACTTGACTTGAAGGTTGTATATCTGGATAAAACGGATGAGCGCGAGGGTGATCACTGCCAGAAGACGCGCCCAAGCGATATTTACCTCGCGGAAGGTTGAGATAAGTGTGTGGATGGGGGTGGCAAGCATCGAGGACGCAAAAAGGAGACTTATCGCAAATCCAACAAGGTATTCGGGCTTTGAGATGAGCAATTTTTTGTTTGTATCCTCAAGATAGTCCTTTTTATTGAAGAGATCAAGGTTGTCGAAGTAGTAATAGATCATTATCACTGCGAAAATAACGATGGATACCATTAAAAGATTGTAGAAAAGGAGCTGGTGCGGCTCGCTGAAAATGATCGACGATTCATTTTTGAAGCGTATCGTTGAGGAATAGTACAGTTTGGCGAAGGCGAGAGACATCAGCGTTGCGAAAATGGAGGTGTAGATATTTCTGAAGATGCTTGAATACTTTATAACGATATTTTTCATAATTTTGCCTCCTTTTCATAGTTCTTTATTTATTATAACACGCGTGTAGGCGCGTGTCAAGTATCATAAGACGCCACAGAATTCAAAGCCGTGTAGTGTTACAATAGATGTGAGACCAAAAGTAAAAAAAGAATAGAAAAAGTGATTGAGTTCTGTTAAAATAGAATTACCCCTAACTCATCCCAACAGAAAGGACTCAATCACTTTATGAAACATTATACCACAAACAAACGCTATTGTCCACATGAAATTGTAACAAAATTAAATTCTGTTCAACTTTATCGTCAAACAAGAGATATTTCTTACGTATGCAGGAAGTATAAGATCTCAAAAGCCTCTCTGATGAGGTGGAATAAGCAATACGACGGTACAAAAGAATCTCTTATGCCGAAGTCTCACCGTCCTCACTCCCCTCATCCCAACGCCCACACCGAGCAGGAGCTCAAATGGATCAAGGATTATCACAGAAGAAACCCTAATATATCATTGGGAGAACTATACGGCAAGCTGCGCGAGGATAAGGCATATTCACGACATCCCGGCTCTCTTTACCGCGTTTTTGTTCGTCTTGGATTTCGCAAAAAGGTTGAATCGACAAAGAAAAAGTCGTTACATAACAAACCATACGACACGCCTGCTATGATTGGTATTAAGTGGCAAATGGACGTTAAATTCGTACCAAAGGTATGTTATGTAGGCAAAGACGGTATGAGGTTCTATCAGTACACGATGATAGAAGAAGCTTCAAGAAAGCGTTTCATATATGCCTATGAGGAAAACAGCAGCTACTCCACTATAGATTTTGTAAATCGTGCTATTATCTTCTTTGGATATGCTCCTAAAATCATTCAAACGGATAATGGCGCAGAGTTTACTCATTTCTTCAACACCAAACGCGTTCATCCGTTTGATGTGTTCTGCAATCGTTACAAAATCGAGCATAAGCTTATCCGTCCGAGAACGCCTTGGCATAACGGCAAGGTCGAAAGGAGCCATAGAAACGACCAAGAACGGTTTTACAACTATCTGAGCTTCTATTCTTTCGCCGATCTTCAAGAGCAAATGAAGCGTTATTTACGCCGTTCTAACAGTATTCCTATGGCTGTGCTCGGCTGGAAATCTCCTAACCAAAAGCAAACGGAACTCGAAAATACCTGCGCCTAAACCGCGCGCCGCTTTTGCAGTCTCCACTCGGGGCTTCGCCCCTCCTTCCAACTGCAAAAGTATTTATCTAAACTCATTACTTTTTTAAAACTTTTTAGTCTCACATCATTGACAAAACTACATTGAAAAAATATTATTTTGAAAATATTGGATAATTTCATATAGCCTCAATCTTTTCCTTTAAAATTTACGTTCCGTGCTTAGACATAGCGATCTAATGCTTCTCGGTCAAGTTACTAGGAGATCTCGACAACGGAATTGCGCCCGGCACGCCTCCCGTAGGATGTTCCCGAGGACCTTGAGTGCCCCGTACGAGGACTTGGCAAGGATGCTTTCGAGGTTGAGGAATGATCCAAATTGAATAATCAAGGAGCGAGCTTGTATTTCGGCATAGCCGAAATGTTCGCTCCTTTTTGCTTTGTTTGGGCGCAATTTCAACTGAATTTATGGAGCTTTTGCGGTAGCTTGGGCTTTTTGTGTGATCAAAAATGGGCAAAAGTGGAAGTCGGGGAAGAGGAAGCTTTGATAATAG
>JAZRHW010000231.1:0-1869 GCA_045644965.1 Eubacteriales bacterium | reverse complement strand
GCTTAATTCAAATTTCTTCGTTGTTCAATTTTCAATGATCAATGTGCCGACTAAAGAGGCTGCTCTCGAGTCGTGCTTAGCTATTATACTACACTTTCTCGGAAAAGTCAAGACCTTTTTAAAAGTTTTTTTAATTTTTTTCGGTTTTTTATAGTTTGTGCATTTTTGATGATTTGCAAGGGCTCTTTTTGTTAGTTTTGCACTAAAACACTTTGTTTACAACTTATTTACAAAATATAGCATTGTATAGTATTGACATTTTTCAGGCTCAATGTTATAATGCTATTAGCACTCACGGAAGATGAGTGCTAACGATTTTGGACATATTATTCTGAAGGAGTATATAATTATAATGAAGAAAAAGCAATTCAAAACCGAATCAAAGAAGCTGCTTGATATGATGATCAATTCAATCTATACTCACAAGGAGATTTTCCTTCGTGAGCTCATATCCAATGCCAGCGATGCTCTTGATAAGCTCTATTTTCGGTCATTAACCGACAGTTCAATAAACCAGCCACGCTCGGACTATAATATTAATATAAATGTAGATAAGCTTGCAGGAACACTGACCGTTTCTGACAACGGCTGCGGTATGAGCGCCGAGGAGCTGGAAAACAACCTCGGCACTATTGCAAAGAGCGGCTCATTCGATTTCAAAAAGGACAAAAACTCGGGCGACGAGGTTGATATTATCGGACAGTTTGGCGTTGGATTCTATTCCGCTTTTATGGTTGCCGATAAAATAACGGTTTATTCAAAGCCCTACGGAGATGCGATCGGACATGTTTGGGAATCAACAGGAGTTGACGGATACACCCTTGAGGAGTTTGATCTCGAAAATCACGGAACTACCATCATTTTGCAAATAAAAGTTGACATAGAGGGTGAAAAATACTCAGAATTCCTTGAAGAGTATAAAATTTGTTCTCTCGTAAAAAAATATTCGGATTACATCAGATACCCTATCAGAATGCCCATCGCCAGAGAGGTTAAGGCCACGGATGGCGAGGGCTATGAAACTCATACTGAGGTAGTGACTCTCAACAGCATGGTGCCCATCTGGAAGCGCCCTGCATCCGAGGTCAACGACGAGGAGTACAGAAGCTTCTACCGTGAAAAGTTCTATGATTTTGAAGCCCCCGCAAAGGTTATCACACAGAAGTCCGAGGGTACAGCAACCTTCACGGCTCTGATGTTCATCCCCCAGCACGTGCCATATAATTATTACACAAAGGATTATGAAAAGGGACTTGAGCTCTACTCCAGTGGAGTTATGATCATGGATAGATGCTCTGAGCTTTTGCCCGACTATTTCGGATTCGTCAAGGGTCTTGTGGACTCCGCCGATTTATCACTCAACATTTCCCGAGAAATGCTCCAGCACGACAGGCAATTAAAGGTAATCTCCAAAGCTATTGAGAAAAAGATAAAAAGCGAGCTGGAGAAAATGCTTGCAAGCGACAGAGCCAGGTACGAAAAGCTCTTTGACGCCTTTGGAGTTCAGCTGAAATTCGGCGTTTATTCGGACTACGGAATGCACAAGGACAATCTTAAGGATCTGCTTCTCTTCCACTCCTCAAACGAGAGAAAGTACGTTACTCTCAAGGAATATGTAGATGGAATGAAGGACGAGCAAAAGGCAATCTATTATGCCACAGGCGATAGCATGGAAAAGATCGAGCTTTTGCCTCAGGTTGAGGCTGTAAAGTCACTTGGTTACGAGGTTCTCTATCTTACCGATGAGGTTGATGAATTTGCCCTTAAGGTTCTCGGAAAATATGAGGATAAGGAATTTAAAAACGTTACCGCAGAGACTCTTGACATCGGCAGCGATGAGGAAAAAGCAAGGGTTACAAGCGCCAACAA
>JAZRHW010000230.1:0-2845 GCA_045644965.1 Eubacteriales bacterium | reverse complement strand
TCGTAAACGGTAGTGCCCATAAGCTTATTCCAAAGGAGAATAGCGAAATAGTTGGGGCGAGGATCGAAGGTGCCGTGACGAAGCCAACCGTAGTCGGAGGATGCGAGAGTATTGTGGAATATTACGCCGTCGGTAACGGTTGCAAAGCTACCGAGCTCGTTGAGAGTACGGATAACGTCAACGTATGTAGAAGCCCAGGTATTTCCGCCTCCACCTGCGTCACCGGATTCTGTTACCCACATCTGCGCGCCGGGCATATATTTGTCGCGAACCTTTGCCGCGGATTTTGCGCAGTAGGGTGCGCCGTCGAGATACTCCTCGGATGTAATGAGGCTATCCTTCCAATGAACGAAGTGCATACCTGCGGCAATTCTCTCGGAAACGCCGTTGTAGTAATGGTAGCTGAAAACGTCCAAAGGCTCCTTTGCATCCTTGAGGAAGCCCTCGCTGCCGACCTTGCTTATGATCTGCTTTAAGGGGAACTTTTCAATATTAAGACCGCCTACCTTGCCGTTAAAGGAGCAGGGGCCGACTGCCTTACATTCGGGATAGTTGTCGTGAAGCCACTTATTGAAAATATCCTGATCGCGAACGAAATGCTCGGGAGTGTATCCCTTGGGGGCGCCTGAGCCGGAAAGAAGAGTAGGCTCGTTCATAA
Source organism: Eubacteriales bacterium (assembly GCA_045644965.1). GTDB lineage: Bacteria > Bacillota > Clostridia > Oscillospirales > CAG-272 > RGIG4608. Next base: position 2,187 of record JAZRHW010000230.1, on the reverse strand, counting down.
ATTCTGCCGCCTCAATTGGAACACCGTACTCACGGCTGAAGTCGAAGAGGAGCTTTGCCTGGCTGGGATTCCAAGGCTCGTCAGCAGAATGAATGCCCTCGCAGTTGGAAACGGAAGCGAGAAGCTTTGCGCCCATCTCGCGAACGAAATCGAGAACGCCTATCCACTGCTCGCGTGTAAGAATACTGTCATATCCTGCAGGAACTTTTCCGCCGGTCTTGTTGTCAAGATCGTAATATGTCTTTGTAGCCCAAGTACCGGAAACTCTCAGCCAAACGTGGCCGATCTCCTTCGCCAGCTTACGGAGCTTTTCGTCGTAAAGATTGATAGGAGGATAAACCTGCATCATCGAATCCTTGTCTTTGATGCCGATCATAGGGAATTTACCATTGCCCTGGATCTGCTCGGGAGTGTATTCCTTCCAGAAGGTACCTCCGGTAACCTCGGTCATCTCAACGTTGTATGAAGTAAGTCTTTCATCAACAGTACGGATAAACTTTAAGTTCTGATTGCTTAGCTTGATATGTCTTGCCATAATTTGCTCCTTTATCGAAAATATTTAAAAACATAAATTTCATACATTTTATTATATCACAACAAAAGAAAATTGTCAATAAAATAGCAAATATTTTACTGTTGTCAATTAACTCGTGCTTATAAAGCCGAATTTAATAGCCGAGAGGGAAGTGTGAAGGGCTTTTTGCCAATTGGAGTTGCTTGTTTTTGCCCAAAAGCTTTGTTCTAGGTGGAGGAGTGTAAAGCTTTTTATCAAAAAAGGAAAATACGGTATGTCCGAAAGGAGCACCGTGGGATGTGTGGTTTGAACCTTACTCCTAGCGAGCTGAAAAGTTTTTTCTCCGTCGAAAAGAAACAAAGGCAACCATCATAAGATGACTGCTCGGAGTAGGGAAGAAAGGATTTGAAGTATACTCCTATGCGGTGCAAGTCCGCGTTGCGGTCTTGGTGCTATCGCACTACGCTCGTCAAAAAGACGAGCCACCGCGGAGCAATTTCGTGCGGCTCGCTTGTGCAAGCACAGACTCGCTCGCACTTCATTATCTGCGCCGACGCTCACTTTGTGAGCGACGGTGCAAAGGGGGCAAATCCTTTCCACTCCGCCAAAAAGAAAAACACGGCACACTCGAATGAGTATGCCGTGTTTTTGGCGGAGAAGAAAGGATTTGAACCTTCGCGCCGGTTACCCGACCTACACCCTTAGCAGGGGCGCCTCTTCACCACTTGAGTACTTCTCCATGGTAAAGCCGTATTAACTTACTCGTATATTATATCAAGTTTTCTCCCGTTTGTCAATACCTTTTTGGAAGGTTTTTAAAATAATTTTTATATTTTGAGATTTCGTAATGCATATCTACTACGTCAAGTAGGCTTTCGAAATGTGGGGAAGATCTTATTTAATTATGCTTTGCATCGCTTACGGAAACTCCATCCAATACTTTTTGCCCCAATTATCGAAGCTCCATTCATCCATATAATCGTTGCACTCGTAATCCACGTAGTAAAGTGCACCCGACTCATCGGGCACGAAGTTGGTGGGGTAGTAGTCGATATTCAGACCGGCGGACTTTGCCAGCTCCGCCATCCTTTTGCCCTCTTCCATAATTTCGGGAGCGAGTGCGCCCTCGCTTACAAGCTCCGCAACCGTTCTGCCGTCGATGAACTCTTTGACGATGCGCTCGTTTTCCTCGTCAATGTCGATGAGTCTTGGCACACGTATGCCTGCCGCAGTGAGGCGCCCATAGTCACGCCTTTCTGCCTCGATCTTATTGCCGAATGTATAGTAGTCGCAGGGCTCGTGATGTATCTGCTTCAGCACCACAAGACCGCCATCGCAGCGGGTATCACCCTCGCTTGACTCTCTCCTCGCAAGGTAGGAGTAGCCGCCCTTGCCTCTGCCAAGTAGCTTCAAAGCACGGTAGGGAACACCGTTAACAGTAAGTATTTCGTTTTCGAAAGCACCAAGATTCTTTTCCATAACCTACCCCAAAATGGCGAAATTCGCCCGTTGATTTTTTATCTATTATAACACACTTCTAAAAAAAATGCAAGACCAAAATGAAGTGGAGGCTTCATTCATACGTTTTTTGTATTTCCTTTTCCTCACTCGCTATATTATTAGGAATGTAAGACATAAAATGAAACCCGCCCTTATAAAAGAGCGGATTTTGC
>JAZRHW010000229.1:0-4128 GCA_045644965.1 Eubacteriales bacterium | reverse complement strand
CCTTGTTTTCAACAAACATTCCGAGCGCATTCTCGCTCGCGGGATGTGTAAAGGTAGCTTTTTCAAGCTCGGCAATAGCTTGGATATGTTCCGCTTGAGCTAAATATACTTCTCTCATTTTAGTAACCAAACATACCTGTGAGAGAGTCGTCGTCATTAATCCACTCGTTAACGTCTATCACGCGATAATTCTCTTTATCGTCGCGCACAACAACGAATGCGATACCCGCATTTATGACCTGCTTTTTGCACATCATACAGGACGTTGTATGGGGAACGAGTCCTTCATTCTCGGGATCTACACAAGCCATATAGAGCGTTGCACCAAGCATTTGATCGCGGGGCGCGGCAATAATAGCATTTGCCTCAGCGTGTACCGAGCGGCAAAGCTCATATCTCTCTCCACGAGGAATGCAAAGCTTCTCACGCATACAATACTTAAGCTCGTTGCAATTCTTTCTTCCTCTGGGCGCTCCGTTATATCCCGTAGATATAATAACGTCGTTCTTAACGATAATTGCACCGTACTTTTTACGCATACAAGTGCTTCTTTCAGCAACTGTTTGCGCTATGTCAAGATAATAGTTTTCCTTTGAAATTCTATCCATACTAATCCATCCTAAGAGTAAAAATAACTATACATAGTATATTATAAAATAAACTCTCAAAAAAAGCAAGAGTTTTTACAAATTTCCTCAAAATAAGATAAACAAAAAAAGACCGCCCAAACGGTCTTTTTTTATTTTGAATTAATCAGCGAGAACTGTGATCTTACCCTGTGTAAGTTCTGTTACAACGTCAACTATACCAAGAACTGTGCCAACACAAGGAATTACAAGCATAAGAATACCCGCTACAAGTGTCTTAGTGTTCTTTGTTTCAAAGTATCTGAGAATTCTGTAGATGGGAGAAATAAGTGTTCCCAAAACGAGAAGGAGAACTACCTTTGCCCACATAGGAAGACTCTCAAATTTTGCAGTAATGTTTTCCATAAGTACTGTCCTTTCTGAAAGATTTATGTGCTAATTATAGTATATTTTGCGAAAAATGTCAATAGAACTAATCAAATTTTCGTTTGAGTGAGGTTTACAATTTTTATGAAAAACATGACTTTTGAATATATTCGCGCTTTGTGAATATTTATTCATATTGTTTGAATATATTCAAATATATTATTGAATTATTATAGAAATTTTTCCACTTTCCTATTGACAAATGAATATTTATTTAGTATAATCTCTAAGGTTATTAATTAAGGAGATATAAAATGAGATTTGATTTTGTAAAAAAGATAGTTGTTCTCTTTCTCGTACTTGCAACAGCACTTTCATTTACATCATGTGCAGAAAACAACAACTCAGTTATAAAAATGATAGACATAAAGCTCACCAACGAGAATTACGCCTATCTTTGCAAAAAAGGCAACACAGCGCTCGTAACAAGCATGAATTCCTTCCTTGCACAAATCAAGGAAAATGGAGAGCTTGACTCAATAATCGCCAAATACTTTGAAGGCGAGGGGGAAAAGCAGGGTTATCCCGTTAGCACCGAAAGTGTTGAAAACACTTCGGGCAATTTAATAGTTGTTACAAACTGTCCCTTCTCCCCTTTCGAGTACATGGAAACGGATGGTAAGATTTACGGTATTGATATTGAGATAGCCGCAGCATATGCCGAGTCTCACGGACTTGAGCTTATAATCAAGAATATTGGTTTTGATGAGATTTTTGTTCAGGTTGAGGCGGGATATGCCGACATTGGTATGGCGGGTATTACTGCTGATGCGGAACGTGCAAAGATTTATGATTTCACCATTCCCTATTATGAGGCATCACAAAAACTCGTAGTTTCCGCACAAAACACGGACTTTGACGAATGTAAAACAGTGGAAGACATCGAAAATGTACTCTCTTCACTCGAAGGAGCAAAGGTTGGATATCAAAGTGCTACTACAGGCGCACTCTACATAAATGGTGACAAAGGCTGGGGCTTTGAGGGCTTCAAAAATATCGACGGCAAGACATATGCTACAGCTCAAGTAGCAGTTAGTGACCTTGTAAACGGTAATCTCTACGCGGTCATAGTTGACGAAGCGCCTGCGATTTCTATTGTTAATGCTGCCAATGCCACTGCCGGACTTAATTGGGGTGCAAAATTTGAAAACTTCTTCTCTACTATCTCCAACGAACACTATCTTTCTGTATTCCTTTTAGGACTTATTAATACCATAAAGGTTGCCATCGTAGGACTTTTGATCGGCATTATAATCGGTACACTTATTGCTATTGTAAAAGTAGCACCTAAATACAAGCTCATTTACAAGATACTTGACAAGATTTGCTCGTTGTACACCGTCATTTTCCGTGGAACACCAATTGTAGCTCAGCTTCTTATTGCATACTACGTAATTATGCCCTCCCTCAAAATCGAAGTGGAAGCACTCACGGTTGGTATGCTTGTATTCGGTATGAACTCCGGTGCGTATGTATCGGAAATTATGAGGGGCGGTCTAAACTCAGTTGACAAAGGACAGCTCGAGGCAGGTCGCGCGCTTGGACTCACATATTCCTCTACAATGATTCAAATTGTTGTACCTCAGGCGGTAAAGAACATTCTCCCCACCCTCGGAAACGAGTTTATAAGCTTGATTAAAGAAACTTCAGTTCTTAGCTTTATAGCGGTTTATGATCTTTACAAAGCGCTTCTCGACGTGGGCATGGTAAAATATGACTCTATGGTCCCCTATCTTATGATGGGACTTATATACATTGTTCTCGTGCTCATTATCAGTGCAGGAATTAAATTACTTGAAAGGAGATTTGCAAAAAGTGATAGAAATTAAGAATTTACACAAAAGCTTTGACGGCAAAAAGGTGCTAAATGGCATTGATCTACACATAAATCAGGGCGAGCAAATTGCTATCATTGGCCCCTCGGGCTCGGGCAAATCCACCTTCATCCGTTGCATCAACTGTCTTGAAGATCCCGATGACGGAATTATTATGTTTGATGGCGAAAACATAGCCGATTTCAAGGTGGACATCAACGTTCACAGACAAAACATGGGAATGGTTTTCCAAAATTTCAATCTCTTTAATAACAAGACCGTGCTCGAAAACATTACTCTTGCTCCCATTCAAATTCACGGAAAAAAGATGAAAAAGGATGGCTACTCTAAAAAAGAAATTGTAGCACACTTTAACGAGAAGGCGATGGCGCTTCTCAAGAGAATTGGGCTTGAGGAAAAGGCAAATGCATATCCTTCCACCCTTTCCGGTGGTCAAAAGCAAAGAATTGCTATTGTTAGAGCATTAGCCATGGAACCCAAAGTAATACTTTTCGACGAGCCGACGAGCGCTCTTGACCCGGAAATGGTTGGTGAGGTACTTGACCTTATGCGTGAGCTTGCTAATGAAAAACTCACTATGGTGATAGTTACTCACGAAATGGGATTTGCGCGTGAGGTGGCAAGTAAAGTTGTATTTATGGACGGCGGTAAAATTGTTGAGGCGGGCACTCCAAAAGAGATTTTTGAAAGCCCCAAACACCCTAGATTACAAGAATTTTTGTCTAAAATTTTATAAAATTTCAAAAACGCGCTAACAAGCGCGTTTTTCTTATGTTTTTCATGACAAAATTTGTCAAATTATTGACATACTAAGGAAATTATGCTAATATGATATTATAATGAAATTTGAAAGGAAATATTTTTATGGAAAATCTCAATCCTAAATATCAAGCGCTCTTTGAGCCCTGGAAAATTGGTAACGTAGAGATCAAAAACCGTATCGTAATGTGCCCCATGGGCGGTACTTCTCTTTTCGGTTGGTTCGAGCTCGGCGGATGCCATTTTGACAAGGAGGCTGCAAAACTTTTCCTTGAGCGCGCCAACAACAATGTTGGTCTTATTATTCCCGGTATCGCGCCTCTTCGCGACACCTTCTGGGGCAAATGGCTCTGGCAAAACCCGAAAATGTTCGAGGAACTTAAGGAATTTATGGATGAGATCCATAAAACCGGTGCAAAGCTCTTTATTCAGCTCACCGCAGGTATGGGACGCTCTTGGGCTATTACCGAACTTGTAGGTCCTTTGCACAAAAACAAATTGACTCGCGCTATTATCAAACC
>JAZRHW010000228.1:0-5239 GCA_045644965.1 Eubacteriales bacterium | reverse complement strand
TCATTCCCATTGATCAGGACGAGGATGCAATAAAGGTTATAACCGAGCGCCTTGCTCCCTACGGTGACAAGGTGAATATCGTAAGAGATAATTTCTCCAACATCAAGCGAGTTCTTGATGAGCTTGAGGTTGACAAAATCGACGGTTTGCTCCTTGACCTTGGAGTTTCTTCCTACCAGCTCGATACGGCTGAAAGAGGATTTTCCTACATGGCAAATGCTCCACTTGATATGAGAATGGACAACAGAGCTGCGAGAAGTGCTTACACGGTGCTTAACGAATATAGCGCTGATGAGCTCAAGAAAATCATCTACGATTTCGGTGAAGAGAGATTCGCTCCGAAAATCGTTGCAGGAATCATCAAGGCAAGAGAAAAAGCTCCCATTGAAACAACGGGCGAGCTTGTTGAAATCATAAAGAACTCAATTCCTTCCTTTGCAAGACGCGAGGAGCTGAGCTCCGTTAAGAGAGTTTTTCAAGCAGTGCGAATTGAAGTTAACAAAGAGCTTGATATTATCGCCCCCACAATCGAGGCGGCGGTGAGCAAAATGAATGAGGGCGGAAGAATTGTGATAATCACATTCCATTCGCTCGAGGATAGAATTGTAAAGCAAACGTTCAACCAGCTTGCAAGCGGTTGCACTTGCCCCAAGGATTTTCCTGTTTGCGTTTGCGGCAACAAGCCCAAAATCAAGATACTTACTAAAAAGCCAATACTTCCGAGTGAATCCGAGCTTGCCGTGAACTCACGAAGCAAGAGCGCAAAACTCAGGGTTGCGGAGAAAATATAAACGGAAGGAATTTTCGCGATGAAAAAAGTTCAAAGAAGTGCAAAGCAAGACACCGCGCTTGATGAGCTTTATAAAAGATATGAAGATCGCGGAAATAACTACAACAAAAGTCCCGAATACGCGGAGCAAGAATCAAGAGCGCTTTTAACAAGAAGTTCGGCGCCGAAATCTTACCGAGTAGTTGGTGGTGCCGATCTTAAAAAGTATAAGAGCGGCGTATCGGTCTCCGGAAGATACATGACTGAAGGCGACTTCGCTACTTACTACCGTGCAAACAGGGACTACACTCCCGACTCAAGAACCTCGCTTGATGAGGCAGTTGTGCTCGACGGCATAGACCGTGAGCGATATAAAAATAAAAATAAGATAAATAATAATAAAATGGATAGAAAAGACGTTAAAGCGCAGCTTATAGCCGAGGCACAAAGAGCAAATCCTAAAGACCTCAAATCGAGTGTAGAAAATAAGGTTGCAAAGCCTAAAGCGGAGCACAAAAAAGCGTCAAAGGTTAAAGAGGCGGCAAAGGTTGCGGCAAAGACCTGGATTCCTCTTGATGAAAGAAACACTGAAAAATGCGTTGAGGGCAAGAAAACAAAAATGCCCACGGGCGCAATTCTTGCAATCCTCGTAATTGCGTTCTCGCTGCTTTTAATAGTTGCAAGCTCGATGCTGCTTAGCTCGGCTCGACTTGAGCAAAGCGAGATCAAGGAAAGCATTGGTGAGCTTGAAACTGAGGTTGATAAGCTTCAAGATGATCTCGACAAGAAAAACGAGGATGCGGATATAGAAATTTTTGCTAAGGAAGAGCTTGGCATGATCGGTCAGGAACATGTCAATGCGGAATATATAGATAGTAATAAAGCTGATGGGGTTCAAAAGCACGAGAATGATGAATTCTCCTTTGAATCACTCATCAAATGGTTTTTTGGTTTCCTGAGATAAAAAATCATAAATTTTGCCTTTTTTGAATATTATGAAGAAGGCAGATTTCTTTCCATTTGCCACACTTGAAAAACGGTGAAGAGCAAGCCTTCCGCCTTTCGTGGAGGTTAGGTGTACGGCGCGGAGTAAAAGCAGCGGCCCATTTGCTTGATCCCGGCTCTCACCGTTTATTTTTCGTAAGGAAAGAAAGTTGGTAGAAAAGAAAGAGGAGCGTGATGATATGAATAACGAATCCATTAGTCACGAAAGATTGAAAAGAGCGACTACGGTCCTTGTCGGAATATTGCTTGTGTTTTCGATATTACTTGGCAGGATCTTCTGGATACAAACGGTTGACTTTGACCGATATCTACAAAAGGTAATAGATCAAATGACAACGCAAAGCACGGTGAATGCCGAGCGAGGCACGATCTATGACCGAAACGGCAATCCGCTTGCCACAAACATTACAACATATAGAATCTTTATCTCCCCCTCATCAATCCTTTCAAATCAAAAGGAAGCAAATGAGGAAGGGGAAAAAGTAAATTATGCCGAGCATATATCTGAGGGGCTTGCCTCAATACTCGGACTTGATTACGAATCGGTATACAAACAAACTACATATACTAAATATCTCGACAGAACGATTGCTAAAAACGTTATGGACGAAAAGGCCGACGAGGTTCGAGCGTTCATTGACGATAACGGCTATCACGACATGATATATCTCCAAGCGACAAGCACGAGATATTATCCCGGATATGAGCTGGCTTCCTCGGTTATTGGTTTTACGAATGCCGACGGAACCGGTGTTTACGGACTCGAATCCTATTATGATGATATCCTTGCAGGAACGGACGGTTATTACGTTACCGCGAGAGACTCATTTGGAAACGAGCTTCCGTATGAATATGAAAGCTACATTCCCGCACAAAATGGCGGAAATCTTACAACCACGATAGATTCTTATATACAGAGCGCTCTTGAAGAGCAGCTCCTTGCTACAGTTGCTGAGTGCGGTGCAAAGAACCGCGCCTGCGGTATTGTAGTAAATGTAAAAACCGGTGCAATACTTGCTATGGCAACCGTTCCCGGATTTGACCTCAACAATCCTCGAACATTGAATGATTATTATTCCGATTTCCTTAAAGAAGACGGATATGCCGAGGGCAGTGAGGATTACAACGCGGCTTACAACGAATATCTCCTTGATATGTGGAGAAACAAGGCAGTGTCGGACTCCTACATTCCGGGTTCAACGTTCAAGGTTATCTCCTCGTCCGCGGCTCTTACCGAAAACAAGGTAAAGCTTGATGGGGACAACGTATACTGCGGCGGTTCGCTCCATCTCTTTGGTCACACAATTCATTGTCACAAGACCCAGGGACACGGAATTCTCAGCTTTGCTGAGGGACTTGTGCAATCCTGCAACGTATGGTTCATGACCATAGGCGAGCGACTCGGTATCACAAAATTCTATGAGTATTTCAAAGCGTTTGGATATCTCGAAAAAACGGGTATAGACCTTCCTGCCGAGGGCGGAAGCGTTATAAAGACTCAAAATGAGATGACAGCGCTTGACCTTGCGATATATACTTTTGGTCAAAACTTTAATATCACTCCCATTCAGCACGTGATGGCAATAGCCGCAGTTGCAAACGGTGGATATTTGATTGAGCCCTATCTTGTTGAGCAAATAACTGACAAGGATGGCAACGTAACGTATCAGCACGATACGGAGCGCAAGCGCCAGGTTATCAGTCAAGATGTTTGCGATAAGCTCGGAATTATCCTTGAAGAAGGTGTTTCGGGTGACGGTGGTGCTAAAAACGTTTACGTTGCGGGCTACAAGATAGCCGCAAAGACGGGAACTAGTGAAAAGAAGGGAACTGACATTAGAGTTGAAGGTGTTGAGCCTTATATTTGCTCCTGTGTTGCTTTCGCTCCTGCGGATGACCCTGAAATTGCGGTTCTCATCATGGTTGATGAGCCAAGCCGTGGTGTGCTTTACGGAAGCGTAATTGCTGCTCCTTATATGGGAGCTCTCATGGAAACGGTTTTGCCCTATATCGGTGTTGAAAAGGATGTTTCCGAGGACAACAGTGTAAAGGTTCCTTACCTTACGGGAATGTCACTTGAGGATGCTATCCTTCAAGCTGAGTCCTTTGAATACGAGGTTATCGTAAAGGGCGATGGCGACTACGTCACTAGTCAAATCCCGCGTGGAAGCACTACAATTGATAGAACAAACAAGGTAATTACACTTTATACCGGAAATGCAAAAGAGGAAGACAGTGTTACGGTGCCCGACCTTATCGGAAAGACCGCATTCGCTGCCAACCAAATGCTAATAAATTCTAAACTGAATATTTGTATTGAAGGAACTGATAATTACATGAGCGGCTCGGGTGCGATAGTTGTCATGCAGTCGATCCCCGCAGGTACGAAAGTGCCGCCCGGAACGGTAGTAACAGTTACTTACAGATATTTAGACCCTGATGAATAAGAGGAAGTTGAAAAAAGTAATCTTTTGGGAGAGCTTTTATGAAACTTCTTGACATTTGCACAAAAGCAAAAATCAATTGCCCCGAGCATCTTTCAATGCTTGATGTGAAGGGGATAACTTCGAACTCAAGAGATGTGAAGGAAGGATACATCTTCTTTTGCCTTGAGGGAACGAAGGTTGACGGTCACCGTTACATTGACGACGCGCTGTTGCGTGGTGCGTGTTGCGTGGTGATTGAAAATGAAAAATATGCCTGTGAGAAAGCATTAAAGGTGCCTTCCACAAGGGTGGCAATCGCAGAGATGATGAACGTCATTTGCGGAGAGCCCACAAAAAAGCTTAAATTTATCGGTGTTACGGGAACGAATGGTAAAACAAGCGTTACCGAAATGCTGAAAAATATATTTACTCATGCAAAAATATCCTGTGCGACTGTCGGAACACTGAATAGTTCGTCCTTTTCTCCAAATTCCGACGGTAGCACGGCAAATTTCACAACGCCCGATCCTGAGGAGCTATATCCTCAGCTCCAAAGGATCTCGGACGTTGGAATTGAGTACGTGATTATGGAAACGAGTTCACACGCGCTAAAGCTTGAAAAACTCGCGCCAATCAATTTTGAAATTGGAATTTTTACCAATCTTACCGAGGATCACCTCGATTTCCATCACACGATGGAAGATTATTTCAAATCCAAGCTTCGCTTATTTAACAAGTGCAAGATTGGAATAATAAATGTTGACGACGATTCGGGCAAGAAAATTGTAAATCTTGCACCTTGTGAAATAAAAACTTGCTCGATAGAGCAAAAAGCCGATTTCTTTGCCGAAGATATAAAAAATCTTGGTGAGGACGGAACGGAATACGCGATAAGATACGGAAACACAAAAATTCCGATTTCGTGCAAGGTTCCGGGGCAATTTTCAGTTATGAATTCAATGCAGGCGGGCGCCGCGGCGCTTGCGCTTGGTTTAGATAGAAAAATTATAGAGAGCTCCTTTAATGAGTTTTTGGGAGT
>JAZRHW010000227.1:0-2756 GCA_045644965.1 Eubacteriales bacterium | reverse complement strand
CTTCCCTACGTTGACAAGACAAGAATCGGCGTAACAGGTCACTCCAATGGCGCTCTTGCTTGCCGCGAGGCAGTTCTTCAGGATGAAGAGGGACTTATCGCTGCGGCGCTCCTCGTTTCTAATGATGCAGTTTATTATGATGAGGAAGGCAATTTCTATAACCAATTCGGCTCACGTGATGCGGCTATCGTAGCTTGTCAGTATGACGAGTTCTTCCACCGCGTTGACGGCAATCCCCCAAGAGAATACATAAATCAAGTTACAGCTCAGTCCTTCCTTCACTTCGGTCAGGATCCCACCGGACTTGAAAAACGTGTTGCAGGTAATTTCTATACCCAGAGTATTGGCGGCGAAGAAGCTATCCGTGCTATTTTCAATCCCGCAATCACTCACCCTTGGGCGCATTTCTCAACTATAACAGTTAACTTCAGTGTTGATTTCTTCAATCGCGCTCTCGGTGCACCCAATAATATTGCTCACACAAATCAAATTTGGCAGTTCAAGGCTGCATTCAACGCACTTGGAATCGTTGGATTCTTCATGTTCGTGGTAAGCTTTGCACTCGTTCTCCTCGAGCTTCCCTACTTCGCTATTCTTAAAGCTGAAGCTCCCGTAGAAGCTTGGCCCGCACTTGAAGGAAAGGCAGCTAAGCGCTATTGGAAGAAGAATATTTGGGGATCCGTTCTCAGTATTCCATTCTATTTCATTGGCTTTATCATCGGCTTTGTGGGATCAATGTTCATTCCCATTTGGAATCAGGGAGCTTCTCTCGCAATAGGCGCGTGGTCACTCCTTTGCGGCTTGTTCACATATATCACAATCCGCGGCAACAACAAAAAGTTCCCAGTTGATAAAGAAGAACGCGGAATCAAGCTCGGCAAGGAAAAGATGCTCCGCACCATCGTGCTCTCCCTCACAGTAGTTGTGGGCGCTTTTGCACTCGTATTCCTCTCCGACTATCTCTTCCTCACCGACTACCGTCTCTGGTGCTTCGCAACAATCAGAGCATTTGATGCAAAGCATCTTTGGAAGATACTTCTCTTTGTACCCTTCTGGCTCTTCTACTATATTGCTACAAGCGTTGCAAACAACTGCTACAACTACACCAAGATGGGCAAGAAACCGTGGGCAAGCGTTGCATGGCAAATGTTCTTTGCATTTATCGGCCCGCAGTTTATGATAATGGCACAGTACATTAAGTTCTTCATCACAGGCAAGATGTTCCTTGATCCCATCACGGGTATTATGGGCATTTGGCTCTTCCCGATAGTTCTTATTCTTCCTCTCTCCGTGCTCATTTCACACGTGATCTACAAGAAGACAAAGAACCCCTATATCGGCGGTATCATAATGGGTATAATTGCTTGTATTCTTACAGTAACAAATACACTTACCGGCTAATATCTTAAATATTTAAGGCAGGAGAAAAAATCTCCTGCCTTTTCTTTTTTATTTTCGCAAAAGGTATTGAAATTTTATAGAAAAAAAGTTATACTATAAGGTGATTGTAAATAATTAATTTTATATACGGAGGTTCTATAATGAACAAATCTCTTAACAAATTGAATAATTTTGACGGAGTAAAGGGTCCCGTTCTTACCATCGTAATGGACGGTGTTGGTCTTGCTCCCGATACTATTTCCAATGCAGTGGCAGGTGCTTACACACCCACACTCGATATGCTCATGGCAAAGTATCCCATGGTAACACTTAAGGCACACGGCACAGCAGTTGGTCTTCCTTCCGACGACGATATGGGTAACTCCGAGGTTGGCCACAACGCGCTTGGCTCAGGTCAGGTATTCGCGCAGGGTGCAAAGCTCGTTTCAAACTCCATTGAAAGCAAAAAGATGTTTGCTTCTTCCACTTGGCAAGAGCTCGTTTCCAACGTAAAGAACAATGGCTCAACTCTTCACTTTATCGGTCTTTTCTCCGACGGTAACGTTCACTCCCACATTGATCACCTCAAGGCAATGCTTACAGAGGCTAAGGTTGAGGGCGTTAACAACGTGAGAATTCACACTCTTATCGACGGACGTGACGTAGGTGAAACAAGCGCACTTGAATATATTCTTCCCTTTGAAGATTTCCTTACTTCCCTCAACGGCGACGGCTTTGATGCTCGTATCGCAAGTGGTGGCGGTAGAATGAAGATCACAATGGATAGATACGAGGCAAACTGGGCAATGGTTGACCTTGGTTGGAAAACTCACGTTCTCGGTGAGGGACGTCAGTTCGCTTGTGCAGCTGATGCAGTTAACGCTTACCGCGAAGAATACAAGGTTATCGACCAGGATCTTCCTCCCTTCGTTATCGCTGAAAACGGCACACCCGTTGGTACAATTAATGATGGCGACAGCGTAATCTTCTACAACTTCCGCGGTGACCGTTCCATCGAAATCTCCAAGGCATTTGAAGCAGGTGATGACTTTGATAAGTTTGATCGCGTAAGAGTTCCCTCAGTTGTTTACGCAGGTATGCTCGAGTACGATGGCGACCTTCATATCCCCTCAAAATATCTTGTAAATCCCCCCGAAATCACAAATACTCTCGGTGAATACCTTACAAATACAGGTGTTAGCCAGCTTGCTATCTCCGAAACACAGAAATACGGCCACGTAACTTACTTCTGGAACGGAAACAAGTCCGGCAAATTCTCCGAAGAACTTGAAACATATATCGAAATTCCTTCCGATGTTGTTCCCTTTGAACAGAGACCTTGGATGAAGTGTGCTGAAATCACCGATAAGCTCATT
>JAZRHW010000226.1:0-5431 GCA_045644965.1 Eubacteriales bacterium | reverse complement strand
ATTTGACGACACACAGCTGCTCGGCATCTCGGCGGACATTATTGATTCCGCATACACTGAATGTGGTGAAGACCTCATGCCCGAGGTGTTAAATCTACTTGCTGAAATTTTGTACTCACCCAAAAAGGATGGGGAAACGGGGCGCTTTTGCGAGGATTTCGTTAAAAGCGAAAAGGAAAACTACAAAAGCATAATACTCTCGCAAATAAACGAGCCGAGAACATATGCGGCTATCAGATGCCGCGAGGAGATGTTCGCAGAGCTTGGCATTTTTGACAAGCTTGACACCATGTGTGAGAAAATTGACAGCGCAACGGCTGATGAAATATATGAAGTATATACGGATGCTATTGAAAATGCGGGAATTTTAGCTTTTTACGTTGGAAAGCGATCTCCCGAGGAGGTTATGACGCAGCTTGAAGGTGCATTTTCGCCCAAGGGACACAAAAAATGTAAGGCGGCGACTTCTACGATACCAAGGCTCGCTTCAAGATGCACACCAAAGGAAGTTATTGAGAGTGCGGACGTTACTCAAGGACGACTTGTTATGGGCTTTAATTCGGGCATTACATGGCGCGACGAGGATTATTACGCGACACTTCTTTGCAACGAAATTCTCGGTGCAAGTCCTATATCGAAGCTTATGGTCAACGTGCGCGAAAAACTTTCGCTTTGCTACGAATGTTCCTCGGTATATAATAGTGCTCGCGGTGCTATAATCGTTACTACGGGTATTGACACGGAGAATTATGAGCTTGCGCGCGGTGCTATTGAGGCTCAGCTTGACGATATAAAGAACGGAAGTGTGAGCGAGCAGGAGCTTCTTGCCGCTAAAAAATCAATATACAATATTTACAATGCAGTTTCCGACTCTCCAAATGCGATAGAGAGATTTTACCTCGGTAGAATTATTAACGGGATTGATGCATCCGTAAGCGATTTTCTTGAAAAAATAGATGCGCTTTCTCTTGATGATGTAGTTAATGCAGCTAAAAAGCTTGAGCTTCACACTGTATATTTTCTCAAGGGCGAGAGGAGCGGAGAGGGGGAGAGCGATGAAATATAATTTCGTGACCTTCTATGACGAAAAAATAGGCGAGAAATACTATTATTACAAGCACGAAAGCGGACTTGAAGTTTACGTTTTTCCGAAAAAGCTGACAGTAAAGACGGCACTTCTCGGTGTTAAGTTTGGCTCTATATATGAGTGCGGCTCGCTTTGCGATGGTGAAAAAAAGTGCTACCCCTACGGAATAGCTCATTTTCTTGAGCACAAGCTCTTTTCAAGCGAGGATGGAGTTGATGCGATAGAATCGCTCGCCGCCATCGGCGCGGATGGAAATGCATATACGTCAAATAATAAGACGGTTTATATGTTCTCTTGCACGGAGAATTTCTTCGAGGCGCTTCGCGGACTTATCGACTTCGTTTACCACCCATATTTTACAAAGGAAAACGTAAATAGCGAGCGAGGTATCATCACGCAGGAAATTAAGATGTGCCTTGACAGTCCGTACGACATGGTGTCTCAAAATCTTCTTGTTGCTATGTACGGAGATGAGAATATTACTCATGACGTGCTTGGAACGGAGAAAACAATCAAAAAAATCACTCACGAGGTGCTCTTTGATTGCTACGAGTCTTTTTATAGATATTCTAATATGGCGCTCGTGGTTTCGGGAGACTTGGACGAGAATGAGGTCGTGAAAGTAGTGGACGAGGTTCTTCCCAAAAGGGAAAAGACAAGCGCACCAATCCTGCCACGAATAAATTATACAAATTCCGTGCACAAGTCAAAAATAGAAAAAAGAATGCCCGTATCCCAGCCGATTTTTGAAATCGGTATGAAGGATATTTTGCCAAGTGAAAATGCCTACGAGCGCCTAAAGCGCGATGCCGAGATGACGATACTCGGTGAGATGCTTTTCTCACGCGCGGGGGATTTTTACAACGATATTTTTGAAAACGGAATTATTAATGAGTCCTATTCCTACGGTTATTCGATCACACGCGATATGGCTTTCCACTCGGTATATGCCGAGAGTGAAAGTCCCATGTTGGTGCTTGAAAAACTACAGGATCATATAAGCCGTGCTAGGAAAGAGGGACTTTCACAAAAGGATTTTGTGAGATGCAAGAGAGTGCTCCTTGCGGAGTTTATCAGGGATTTTGAGTCCGTTGACGACATAGCAAATTCGGTTATGAATTTTGTATTTGAGGGCGCAAACATCTTTGAATACAGGAAAATAATCGAAGGGGTTACCTACGAGGACGTTTGCCGCGTTTTTGAAAGCGCCTTCGCTCCCGACACTTTTGCTATTTCAATAATAAAAAAATAGTTTTGCACTACTTGCAGAATGGAGGATAATATGTTAAGAAATATTACGGTTTCTTTCCCCGGCCTTGGTATTGAGGGCGGAGAGATTAGCAATGTTGCCTTTAAAATAGGCGACCTTGAAATTATGTGGTACGGTGTGGTAATAGCATTTGGTATGCTTATGGCTATTGCATACGCAGGTTGGCGCTGCAAGCAGGCGGGAATTTCCTTTGACCACCTTACCGATATTGCAATTTTCACCATCTTTTTTGGTGTTATTGGCGCACGTCTTTATTATGTTGCATTTAGTCCGAGTCAGTTTAAGACGATTTGGGACGTTCTCAACCTCAGAAGCGGCGGACTTGCAATCTATGGCGGCATTATTGCAGGAATGATTACAATAGTGATAGTATGCCTTATAAAAAAGATAAATTGGAGAACTCTTTATGACTGTGCAGGCCCAGGTGTAATGCTTGCGCAGGCAATGGGACGTTGGGGTAACTTCTTTAACGGTGAAGCCTTCGGTGGTTTGGTTCAAGAGGGACATCCTCTCTATTTCCTTAGAATGGGACTTATTTCAAGCAATACTATTAATGACTTTGGAACTGCCGGCATGGTATACGTTCATCCCACTTTCCTCTATGAGTCGCTTTGGAATATCCTTGGTTTTGTTATCATTAATCTTGTGTACAAAAAGAAGAAATTTGAGGGACAAAACGCACTTTACTATATCGCTTGGTA
Organism: Eubacteriales bacterium; assembly: GCA_045644965.1. GTDB lineage: Bacteria > Bacillota > Clostridia > Oscillospirales > CAG-272 > RGIG4608. The sequence goes on along the minus strand of JAZRHW010000226.1, from coordinate 2,373 downwards.
CGGTTTCGGAAGAATGTTTATCGAGGGACTTCGCACCGACTCGCTCTTTATCGGTAACACGGGCATAAGAGTTTCCCAGCTCCTCGGATTCCTTCTCTTTGCGGTAGCTTCCGCGCTTATCGTTTGGGGACTTATCGCTACTAAGAAGAACAGTGCACCCGTAGCCGTAGCTGAGGGTGTGGCTGAAGAAAAAGTTGAAACGGAAGAATAAAATGGCTTATATCATTGATGGAAAAGCAATTTCGGCTCAAATTAGAGAGGAGATTGCACAAAAGGTACAAGTATATAGTGAAAAAACGGGCACTCTCCCCGGTCTTGCGGTTATAATCGTAGGAGATAACCCTGCATCCCAAGTCTATGTTAGAAACAAGAAGAAGGCCTGCGAGCAGGTCGGATTTAACTCTTGGGTTTATGAGATGCCCGAAAGCGCCACGCAGGACGAGCTTAATGCTCTTATTGACAAGCTCAACTGTGATAGCACGGTACACGGGATTTTGGTTCAACTCCCTTTGCCGAGCCATCTTGATGAAAAAGAGGTAATTTTGCGCATAAAACCCGAGAAGGACGTTGACGCATTCCACCCCTATAACGTGGGTAGAATTACTATTGGCGATCCGAAATTCTTGCCCTGCACACCTGCGGGCATTATGGAGCTTATCAAACGCTCAAATATTGAAATTTCCGGCAAGGAATGCGTGGTTATCGGGCGCTCTAATATCGTTGGTAAGCCAATGGCGCTCTTGCTTCTTGCGGAGAATGGCACTGTTACTGTTTGTCATAGCAAGACCCGTGATTTGAGGGAGGTTTGCCGAAGAGCCGACATTCTTGTGGTTGCTATCGGAAAGGCGGATTTTGTTACCGCGGATATGGTAAAAGAAGGCGCTGTGGTTATTGACGTTGGCATGAACCGAAATGCCGAGGGCAAGCTCACGGGAGACGTGGACTTCAAGTCGGTTTCGGAGGTTGCGTCCTACATAACTCCCGTTCCAGGCGGTGTTGGACCTATGACGATAACAATGCTCCTTCAAAATACACTTGTTGCAGCGGAGAATTGATATGAAGATTATTGATATTTCTCAAGAGGTGCTTTCGTGCCGAGTGTACGAGGGTGACCCTGCGCCCAAGGGCGAGAGAATTATGGATATGAAAAAAGGCGAGATGTATAATCTCTCAAAGCTCTCGTTGTGTGCTCACAATGGCACGCATATAGATGCGCCACTCCACTTTTTTGAGGATGGAAAATCGGTTGATGAAATTCCGCTTGAGCATTTTGTTGGTGAGTGCTTTGTCGCGGAAGAAAAGGGCGAAATTGATGCTCAAACCGCCCACAAAATACTTGAAAAAGCAAGGGTTTTTGGTGGTGCACAAAAGCGCATTTTGATAAAGGGTGATGCCACTGTCACCGAGCAGGGTGCGCGTGTATTTGCGGATGCGGAAATCCTTTTGCTTGGCAACGAGAGTCAAAGCGTTGGGCCTGAAAACGCGCCGATGATGGTGCATAAAATTTTACTTTCAAAGAACATTGTTTTGCTTGAGGGAATAGTCCTAAGTAACGTGCGAGAGGGAAGATATCTCCTAAATTGCGCGCCCCTGAATATTGGGGGCTTTGAGGGTTCGCCTGCAAGAGCAATTTTGATTGAAGAATAAGAAAAACGGCGGTAAAACCGCCTTTTTTTATATCTGTTTGTGAACCGATTTATACTCGTCGTAGAATTTGTAATAGGGACACTGTTTGCCCTTGCTCTGTGAAAAACGGACATATTCGTCCTCGTCAAGATTTATAGTGCAAACATTGTCCTCGTATTCTTCGTCGTAGTCAAAATATACACAGCTTTCGCAAAGAGTCATAGTACGTTCTCCTTTCATTATTTAGTACGCATATTATAGCACAAAAAAAGGCAAATTGCAACGGGTAATGCAAATTTGTACAATAAATTGGGATTTATGGGGGAGTTTTTGCTCACTGCGCGCGATTGTTTTGCCCCACTTTTTTAAAAGTGGGCGCTCCACGCGTAGTGGCGCTCGCCGCGCAGGCGAATACGCCCGTTTTCTTTTTGCATTAAGAAATTTTATCTATATTTAGCAAAACCGCGTTTTTGCTTGCAAAATGTGGTTGTAAGACCACAAGCGAGTTTTGTCGGTGCGCCTCTAAAACTTTATTAAATAAATTATTTAATGCGCACCACGTTTTCTTTTGGGGCTACTTTCTCAAAAGAAAAAGCGTTAAAGGACTTTTGATACCAAAGGTCTTTAGCCGCTTTTCTTTGCCAAAACAGGCCCAAAGAAAAGCTAACAAAAGAAAAGGCCGAAGAACAGGGCTACGCGCCCCGTACCCGCGCCACTACGCGTGGAGCGCCACCTTTGAAAAGGTGG
>JAZRHW010000225.1:0-9119 GCA_045644965.1 Eubacteriales bacterium | reverse complement strand
CTTTTTGCATGCAGTGCGGGCCCCGGCTCTTTTACCGGTGTGCGAATCGGTGCGGCAACAATTAAGGGACTTGCATTCAACAAAAACAAGCCCTGCGCTCCGGTATCAAGCCTTGATGCGCTCGCGCACAATCTTCTCTATGCCGACGGAATAGTTTGCCCCGTGATGAACGCGCGCCGCGGTCAGCTCTACAATGCGCTTTTCCTTTGCGAAAACGGAAGATTGACTCGTCTTTGTGAGGATAGACTCATATCCGTTTATGATCTCGAAGAAGAGCTTGAGAGCAAATTTGCAAATAAAAAAATATATCTTTGCGGCGATGGCTATGATATAGCAAAAGGTGCTTTTACCAAAATAAGCACAGAGAATACTCCCCTCATTCATCAATACCAAAGTGCATACAGTGTGGCACTTTGTGCACTTGAGGCATCACGCGAGGAGCTTCTCACAACCGATATTGAGCTCTCACCCATATATCTCCGCGCTTCCCAAGCCGAGAGAGAACGTCTTGAACGTCTTGAAAAAGAAAAAAGTGAGGTAAAATGATATGAAAAGAATCGTACTTGGTGCCGACCACGGCGGTTTTGAACTTAAAAATACCATAAAGGCACATCTCGAGAGCCGCGGCTTTGAAGTATACGACGTTGGAACTAACAGTGCCGATAGCTGTGATTATCCCATTTTCGCTAGTCATCTTTGTGTTAAGATCCAAAATGGCGAGGCGGATCTCGGTATTCTCGTTTGCGGCACAGGAATCGGTATGAGCATGGCAGCAAACAAGCACCGTGGTATCCGTGCGGCTTGTTGCTCCGACACATTTTCCGCTCGTCTTACCAGACTTCACAACAACGCCAACGTTCTTTGTCTTGGCGCAAGAGTTCTTGGCGCAGGACTTGCTCTCGACCTCGTTAACGAATTCGTTGACGCAGAATTTGAGGGTGACAGACACGTAAAAAGATTATCTCTTATCGAAGATATAGAAAACGGAAAAACACTTTAATTACCGTTTTGGAAAGGAGTCCCGAATGGGTATCTTAAACAAAATCAGCGATACCGTCAGAGCACTTGGCGGCAAGCGAAATAGAACTGAATCCACCACGGCAATTATCGTCGCTTCGGGAAATTCCACAAGAATGGGTGAGGGTATTTCAAAGCAAATGCTCCTCCTCGACAATATCCCCGTAGTTGCCCGTGCTATAATGGCTTTTGACGCGTGCGAGTGCATCAGCGAAATAATAGTTGTTGCTCGCGAGGACGAGTTTTATCTCTATCGCGAGTTCCAAAAGCTCTACAAATTTAAAAAATTTGTCCGTCTTGTTAGTGGCGGAAAAACTCGTCAGGAATCCGTCAGAAACGGATTTTTGGCAGTTAGCAAGCAAACTCGATTCGTGGCAATTCACGATGGAGCGAGATGCCTTATCACACCTGAACAAATTGAGTCCGTTTGTCGTGAGGCGTACAAGCACAATTGTGCTACTGCGGCTACTAGAGCTGTGGACTCCGTCAAGGTATCAAGCGGTAAAAATCTCTTTATAGACTCAAGTGCTAACCGTAATCACATTTGGCTCGCTCAAACACCACAGGTTTTCAAGCATGAGATATATGCGCTCGCGCTCAAAAAATCCGAAGCCGACCATCTCGTCGTTACCGACGACAACTCGCTCGTTGAAAATCTCGGTGCTTCCATCAAGCTCGTTGAATGTGGCAGGAACAATTTAAAGATTACCACTCCTGACGATATCCCCGTGGCACTTGCAATCCTTAAATCAAGGGAGAAAATGATATGAGCATTAGAATTGGACACGGCTATGACGTGCATAAATTAGTTGAAAATCGCGATTTAATTATCGGCGGTGTGAATATTCCCCATCACCTTGGTTTGCTCGGTCACTCCGACGCGGACGTGCTACTCCACGCGATTAGCGATTCGCTTCTTGGCGCTCTCGCTCTTGGCGATATCGGAAAACATTTTCCCGACACCGACGAACAGTACAAGGGGGCTGACAGCCTCGAGCTTTTGGCTTGTGTTTATGAGTTGATTAAAGAAAATGGCTATGAGGTTGGCAACATTGATGCGACCGTTCTTGCCGAGGAGCCAAAGCTTGCGCCCTACATTCCTCAAATGCGCCTCAATATTGCGCGTGCGCTTGAGGTCGAGCTTGGTCGCATAAGCGTTAAAGCAACCACCGAGGAAGGACTCGGATTTACCGGCGAGAAAAAAGGCATTGCCGCTCACGCAGTATGCCTTGTATATAAAAAGTAAAAAAATTGCGGTTTTTTAAGGCAAACGTCCTTGGCTTGACTATTCCCTCCGCAATCTCTTTACTGTATTTTCACTATTCATTATATGTTGATATATAAAATTCGACATAAATTTTAATGTTTGAAAGGAGCTTAATATGATATATATTGCGCCCTCACTCCTTGCCGCAGATTTTTCAAATCTCGCGCAGGATATTGAAAGAGTTCGTCAGGCAGGAGCCAACTATCTCCACCTCGACGTTATGGACGGTGTGTTCGTTCCGAACATCAGCTTTGGCCCACCGGTTATTGAATCCATAAGAAAAAAGACTAAGCTCTTTTTTGACGTTCACCTTATGATTAAACATCCGCAAAGATATATCGAGAACTTCATTAAGGCGGGTGCGGACAGCATTACCATACACTATGAGAGCACTTCCCGTCCGCGTGATGCGATTATGAAAATAAAGGATCACGACGTAAAGGCGGGTATCGCCATCTCTCCGAACACTCCCTACGAGGCGGTGCTACCCTATCTCGATATCGTGGATATGGTTCTCGTTATGACTGTTGAGCCCGGCTTTGGCGGACAAGCAATGATTCCCGAAACACTCGAAAAGGTGCGCGCTATCAAAAATTACGTTGACGAGCACGGAATCAAGGTCAACATTGAAGTTGACGGCGGAATTACTGCGGAAAATGTACACCTCGCACTCGATGCGGGCGCTAACGTTATCGTTGCAGGCTCGGCGATTTTTAAATCAAAAACACCTAGCAAGGTTATCAAACAAATGCGCGAGGCGGAGTACTCACGATAAGTATTGACATATCCGCGCTTTTGTGCTATACTTAACAAGATAAAATAATGAAGGAGATTAATATGGAACTCGTTGAAGGAAAATATTTGGAATATAAAGACAGACCCCTTGTACGTGAGGGCAATACAATTTGCTACGGAGATAAGACTGAAAAGTGCTTTTTGCTCCTTGAAATAATGTCCTACAAGAAGGACGAGCAAAGCGGTGAGGATCTCCCCGACAAGATTTTCATTCAGATCATTGACTCAAATGATCCCAACAAAATTCTCAAGCAGGGCGACAAGAACGGTCTTTACGACGCATTCTCCCTCGGCCTCGTTTGGCTTGAGAGAGAGCTTAATTCAAAATAACACCAATTAGAAAAACCACCGATTGATTATCGGTGGTTTTTTTGTGTTTATATGGCAAAAAATATTTGAAGATTGAGAAATACAAGATAGAGCAGCCAACAGTTGCAAGCGAGCGAGAGGAAAAATGAGAGTTTGGATACGCTTGCGAAGCATATTGTGGCGCATATAGCGCAAAACAGGCACAGGGCACTTACTGTGGTCGACACAAGAAAAAGCCGAGCGCAAAAGAATAGCGGATACCACGCATATCCGAGGGCGAGAGAGATGCAAAACCACATAGCGCCCTGATATTTTTTCTCGCCGCAGGCACAAAAACGATTGCCGAGTGCCACTCCGAGTGCAAATCCCGACGCAACGTAAAAAATGCTGAAAATAAGTACCATCACCCATATAGGCGGAACGAGTGATTTAGCCTCAAGATAATGCAAAGCTCCGAGCGGACTTCCGCTTACCCATCGCGTAAAAATAGCGAGAAAAAGCAGTAAAAGTGGTAAAATGATTACTAATTTTTTGTTTGCGCGCTGGCACTCGCACCTAATATTATTCAGGTTATTGTTTCGTTTTGACATAAAAAAGCTCCATAAATTTGTTTTTATACAAATCTATGAAGCTTTCACTTTTTTAATGCTGATTTTTTAGGATATCCCTCACAAAAACGAGGTCGGTGTACGAAAAATGTGCGGTGGATATTCGGTTAAATTGCTTTTGAGAAGCGCTGATGCCGAAATATTTCTTCTTTTTTTCGTCCTCAAGCGGTGCAAAAAAGGGTTTATTTTCATCAAATGAGGGGAGCATATCAATATCAAGTTTTTTATAGACGTACTGTGCGTCGCTAATACTTATTTGAGTTGGAAATTCCCTATCGACCAGTATCATTCCCACTTCCACGATATGCTCGTGAGGTGTAAACACAGTCGCCACACCACCGCACAGCGCATCATATTCAACTAAAACGTGGGTATCGCACCTTTTTGTCGGTTCAGTTCCTTTAACAAAATATCCCATCTTTATTCGTGAGCCTCGAGCGTCTGAGTGGCAAGCCTCGGTTGGTATGAGTCCTGAATCCTTACAGTATTCCATTTCAATGAGATGAGCGCTCGTTTCAAATTTTCTATCCTTATACGCCGAGCGAATATCCCTCTCGTAAATTCTTTTCATTACGGTATCAAATGCGTTTAAAAAATGGTTTTTCTCGGCTCTTGGTATCTCACGCGGGTATTCGTAGCCGTACCACACTCCGCAAATGAGCGAGGGGGTATATCCTATGCACCACCTATCCTTATTATCCTGTGTGGTGCCCGTTTTTGCCGCAAGAGCAACTTTGCGTTTAAGTGTTAGGTCGTCCGCTGTGCCTCCCCAAACCACGTCGGTTAGAAGCTTTGTCATAATCTCTGCGTTGCCGTCGCTTATTACCTGCTCATTTGTTACCGACTTTTCTAAAACAACCTTCCCAAGTGAGTTTTTAACTACGGAATAAGAGCGCGGCGCATGATAAATCCCGTTATCCGCAAAAATGGAGTATGCTGCGGTAATATCACGTACACTTATTCCATAATTAAATTGACCTAGGGCGAGCGCCGCATAGTCCATATCAGTAATGAATGCGCCAGTCGAATCCTTTCCTCTTTCCACGAGATCATCGAGATGAAGATAGTCCCGAAGAAAATAAAAGGAGTGGGAGAGCCCAAGCTCCTCAAGAATTTGCATGGGAACGGTGTTGGTCGAATTCGCCATCGCGTAGCTCATTGTCGAGAGACCGTGATAAATTCCATTCGCGTTCTTGGGCCACCCCAAGAGCGCTCCGCTTGCGCTCTCTTTGAAGGATATCGGAACATCATCATAAACACTTGCATAAGTGATAATCCCCCTCTCAAGCGCAGGTGCGTAAACCGAAAGCGGCTTTATGGTCGATCCGGGAGGACGGAGAGTATCCGTGGCATAGTTTTGAATTCTATTGGCGCTCTTTTTGCCAATTGCGCCCGCCACACCGAGAATATCACCGTTTTGTGGGTCAATGATTATCATGGCGCTTTGTGCTCCCTCTCCCGAGGGGAAATTCGCAGCGTTTTCGAAATATTCTTCAATAACTGATTGGATCTCACGGTCTATTTGTATATAAATTTCAAGTCCTCCACCGAAAACGAGAGAATTTGCTTCTTCAAGACTCAGCTTTTCCTCTTTTTGAAGGTCGTTTATTACGTCCCCTATCACCATATCGACGTACCAAGAGTGGATCTCCGTTTTGGCTACGCTATCGTTTGGGGATAGTTCAAGCTCCGCGCCGTAGCTTTTTTCAAATTCCTCTTGGCTGATCAACCCCTGCTCGAGCATTTGCGATAGAATCACGTTGCGGCGCTCGGCATTATTTTCGGGGTGACGAATGGGATTATAGTAACTCGGGTTATTGGTTATGGCGGCAATAGCAGCGCACTCTATAAGAGTTAGCTCGGATACGGGTTTTGAAAAGTACCTATGTGCCGCCACACCTACTCCGTAACAATTATCGGATAGATTGATGATATTCAGATAAAGCTCCAGTATCTCGTCCTTGGAAAGATTTTTTTCAAGCTCAAGCGCCCACGCAATCTCGCGAATCTTTCTCTCGATGCTTACCTCGTCCGCGCCCGTTACATTTTTTATTAGCTGTTGGGTAATGGTCGATGCACCAAAGCGAGAGTCAAATCGGAAAAGATAGTTTGCCGCAGCACCGAGAGTTCGGTATATATCAACACCCCTATGCTCCCAAAATCGCTTGTCCTCAATGGCTACAAAGGCATTTTTCAAGTTTTGCGGTATGGTTTCGTATGCCGAGAACTCAAAATTATGATTACCAAGAACCCGTTCCTCTTCCCACTCCACCCACTCGCCCTCGTCCATTACAAAAATCTTAGTGGCGGTGTGCGCTCTATCAATACTAAAACGCGACAGGTCAAGCGGCTCGGAGATAATTCCCTTAACATATATCGCCACCGCACCAATCGCAAGCAAAAAAATTATCAATACTACCGTTAATACGCTAATCAATATTCTTCTTTTTTTCACTTCAATAAACCTCACAGTGTTTTGGTTTATTGTTGACTTTTGAACATTAAAATAATCAAAAAAAGAGGGTAACCCCTCTTTTTTTGATTATTTTCCGTCATCTCCCGCACAATAAACGATTGCATCATCAATAACGTCATTACCTGCGCCGATATCAACCATTCTCCACGATGCGCTCGTGCCGTGGTAGTTGACCTTCTTTATAGATGAACATTTGTAAAACGCCATGTTTGCGATAGTATCCACCTCACGAGGAATATTTACAAAATTGTCCGTCTTGCCTGCGGGGTATGTAATAAGAGTGCTTCCCGCTTTATTATAAAGAATGCCCGAGGAGGAAGAGTAATTTGCATTGTCCTCGTCCACGTCTATTGAGGTGAGGTATTTGCATCCCGAAAATGCGTAGTTGCCTATCTCGCGAACGGTTGAGGGAATCTCAACTTCGCGTATCGTTGAACCGTAAAAAGCATATGTTCCGATGCGCGTTACCGTTTCGGAAAATTCGATTCCCTTGATAGAATTGCAATTTTTAAAGGCACTGTCCGCAATCTCCGTTACAATATCACCGTCGGGGGATTCCATAGGAACGATAATAAAGGTGTCGGTGCAATCTCCAAGTCCCGAAAGTGCACAGGTGCCGTCACCGTTGCTTGTGAAAAGCAAGCCCTGGCTCGAAGGATCGGGTGTGGGCTCTACGGGTTTTTGATCTTCACCGTCTTTGTTGCCGTCCTCCTCGGGATCCTTATTATCGGGGTTCCCTTCTTGATTGGATGTCGTAGTTGTGGTAGTGGTTGAGCTTACGTTGTCGCCAAGCACGGGTACAGAATTTTCCTTGATCATATTCATGGCAATAACTATCATTACCGCAAGTATCGCCACGAGCAAGATCGGAAGCGCAATCGTAAAGCCCTTCATAATCTTTGATTTGAGTTCTTGTTTGTCCATAATTTTGTCCTTCCTTTTTAATGAATTTGGTGATTATATTGTATCATTACCATATTTTTCCTGTCAATTAAAAGAGGTCGGGACAAAGCGACACAAAAGGAATGGGAATGGACTTTTTCAACGGCATTTTTATGAGATGTTGGCAAAAAACGTGCAAAACAAAAGTATTTTATCGGCTTTTGCGACCGATTTTTTTATTGATTTTTGCATATTTGTGTGGTAAAATAATCATATAATGACATTTTGGAGAAATATATGGAAATCACAAAGAGAATCATCGCCATTGGCGGTGGTGAATTAAAAACTAAGGAAACGCTTGAAATTGACCGCTATATAGCAGGATTGGCGCGTGAGCGTGCGGGTGAAAAACGTCCGTACGGACTTTTTATCGGCACGGCGAGCCACGATAGCATGCCCTATTTCAACAGTTTTAGAAAAACCTATACGTCCGTTTTTGACATAAAAGCCGACGTGGCACTCACCGTTTACGGCGAGATGGATCTTGAAAAAATCAAGGGCAAGTTTGAAAAAGCGGACTTTATATATGTCGGCGGCGGTGATACTCTCTATATGCTAAAGCGCTGGCAGGAATTTGGACTTCTCGACCTCATCCGTGATGCCTACGAGCGCGGAGTTATCGTTTGCGGACTCTCCGCAGGTGCGATATGCTGGTTTGAGGATATTTATACCGACTCCGAGCTTGTGGAACGCGAGGGACTTTACTCTATGCAAAAGGGACTCGGTTGGCTTAAGGGTACAATTTCGCCCCACTACAACGAGCGAGTTGCTGATTTTGACGAAATAATGAGCAAAATGCCCACGGGTTCTACCGCTTACGGCATTGAAAACCTTGCCGCACTTGAATTTGTGAACGGCGAGCTTACAAAATCCATAAGCTGCGGTGGAAATGCGTATTTGATTGAAAAGTGTACGGATGGTTTATGCAAAAAAACCATATAAGAAAAGGGGGATTTACTATGAAGGCAAGAAATTTTGTTAAAATTTTTACTCTGTTTTTGATGGCTCTTATATTAATTTCTGCACTGTCAGGATGTGAATTTAGCACGGATTTTAGTGATTTCGATTTTTCAATAGTTTGGGATAATCCCGTAGGCGACGTGCTCGGCGATATCCTTTTGATATTGCTGATATTTATTGTTGCAATTCTTCTCCTGCCACTATTTTTGATTATTCTTGCTATCGCTTTGGTATTTTCCGTTATCTTTGCAATATTGGAATTTATCTTTGCAATTATTATGATGGTTGTAGGATTTTTGGGACTTATTTTCAACTGGAACCTTATCTAAATAAATCAAGCCTCGGGACACCCGAGGCTTGTTCTTTTTTGAGGATAAAGTGTTCAAATTTTGATTTATAAGGGAGATAGATTATTTCGGATTTAGGGGAACTCCCTCAGTCAACTTCGTTGACAGCTCCCTCTGCGTGACGGGGTTCCCCGAAGTGAATGAAATGAACTTTGGGGGTTCACGGCGGTTGGAGCCTCTGCAAGATACACTTTATTGCGTAGCCATATAGTTCAAATTGTTGGATTTTACGGCTATTTGCAAGGGATTATCTTACAGAGCCCTCTTCCGCAGAAGAGGGTGGCACGGCATAGCCGTGACGGGTGTAGTTCCCCTATTCGATTTAAAACTAACTCCCCCATAAATCCCAATTTATCACGCAAAAAAGCACTCACTTTCGTGAGTGCTTTTAATATTAT
>JAZRHW010000224.1:0-6118 GCA_045644965.1 Eubacteriales bacterium | reverse complement strand
ACACTCGTCAAGTGCCATTCCAACATATGCGCCAACCGCTAAATAGCCCATCTTCATACCGAAAAGCCATGTGCCTCCAGCTGCACACAAAAACATAAATACTACGGCAATAACCATGGGGAAAATTGCATCTCCGCTGGTCTTCAGAGCAAATCCGTAAATCAAATTGGTAGATCTTCCAATCTCCAAGAATATATCCACAACAAGCAACACTCCCACAAGCTTTATCATCTCGGGGTCTCTTGTAAATAAGCCGACAATCGGTTCGGAGAAAATCGCGAAAATGCCCGCCATAATTATACCCGCAGCTATACCTATAAAAACCGCCTTGCGAGTGCTGCGAACACATTTATCATGCTCCCCTGCACCGAGGTGCCAACCAACCAACACTGCATTCGCATGCGCCAAGGCGGCGGATACACAGTAAGCAAAATTGGAAATTTGAAGAGCATATGCACGCGCGGTGGCCTGCATTCCCGTATCATCCATACGGTTCAGCATGCTGATAACCAATGTAATAGCCAAATTGTACAGCATGGTTTCCATAGCGGCAGGTAATCCAACTCGAATGATTTTGCCAAAAATTTCGCGATCCGATGGAGAATCGGGGTCTTTTGTCAGCTTTATACGGCGTTTAGCGGCAACGCAAACCCACACGAGATTTACAAGTCTTGAAATACCCGTTGCCAAAGCCACGCCCAAAACGCCCCAATCCATCACAAAGAGGAACAATGCATTGAGAAGCACGTTCAAAACGTTTGAAACCAAGGTTGCAGCCAAAGTTGGAGAGGTGTGACCAAATGAGCGAAGATAACTTGATACAATGGGGGTTACGGCATTGCAAACGCAAAAGAAACCAACGGTTTGTAAATATATTTTAGCGGGCTCTTCCAAATCTCTTGCAATACCCACCGCCTGCAAAATAGGCTCAGCACCAAAAACAAGTATCCCCGTAACAACAATACCTACACTCAAATTGAATATTAAACCAATTTTTAGGGCTTGGCGAGCAACTCCCGGGCGATTTGCTCCGATAAACTGAGTCATTACCGCGACCATACCCGACGATATAATGGAAAACATCATAAGGAATAGACCGACATACGTATTGGCAGTACCTACTGCACCAACAACCTGGTCCCCCTCGGTCGAAAGCATTAGTGTGTCCACCATGCCCGCAAGCATCATAAATAGTATTTCAAAGAAAATCGGAAAGAAAAGTTGATGTAACTTTTTTCGTTCCACGGGCATATTATTATCGCTCGTGCAATCCATTTCCTTGTTTTCAGAAGGTGTTGTTTCGTGATTCATATATTTTCCTTTATAATTTCAAATTTATGGATAGATTATAACACAAAAAATCTTTTTAGTCAATCGTATAGAAAATTTCGAAAGCTAACAAATTAGAAATCCTTTGGGAATTGCACTTGAAAGTTTATGAGAAATGTGGTACAATATATAAGTTATATTTTTACATTCAAAAGAGGTGTATTATGTTTATACTTAAAAAGCTCTGGTGCCGAATCTTTCAGATAGGATTCCGCGCGGCATTGCCCATACTCCCATATAGAGAGCCCAAAATTATTTCATCCTGTGATGAACTCGGCTCCGTATTCAAAAAAGAAAAAACAACCTCGGTACTTGTAGTTACGGATGCAGGTATCATTAAAAATGGTATTGTAGTTCCCGTTGAGGAAGCATTAAAAGCGAACAAGGTTAAATATGTTATCTACGACAAGACCCAGCCCAATCCCACTGTTGCAAACGTGGAAGAAGCATTGAGAATGTACCGCGAGAACGGTTGCGATACACTTATTGCCGTTGGCGGTGGCTCCGTAATGGACTGTGCCAAGGGACTTGGAGCAAGAGTTGCGCATCCAAAGAAAGAACTCAATCAAATGGCGGGTGTTTTGCGAGTTATTCGCAAAATCCCCACACTCATTGCCATCCCCACAACCGCAGGTACGGGTAGTGAGACCACTCTTGCGGCTGTTATTACCGACGGCGAAACACATCACAAATATGCGATAATGAGTTTTCCTTTGATTCCACATTATGCAGTGCTTGATGCCAAACTCACTTATTCCCTTCCTCCCCATTTGACGTCCACCACGGGTATGGATGCGCTCACACACGCGGTTGAGGCATATATCGGACGTTCCACTACCAAAAAGACAAGAGCACTCGCGCTTGAAGCGACAAAGCTCATATTTGAAAATATAGAAAACGCTTATAAGGACGGCAAAAACCACGAGGCGCGAAGCAATATGCTCCTCGCCGCATATAAGGCAGGTATCTCCTTCTCAATGTCCTATGTTGGCTACGTTCACGCGGTTGCGCACTCGGTTGGCGGCAAATACGGCATTCCCCACGGACTTGCTAATGCCGTTATTATGCCCTATGTATTAGAGGAATACGGCAGCAGCGCGCACAAAAAACTCCACGAGCTTGGTATTGCCGCAGGCGTTTCTACCGATAGCGACAGTCACGAAATCGGTGCTAAAAAATTCATTGAATCCGTTAAAGCATTGAATGCAAAAATGAATATTCCCACCACCCTCTCAGGCATCAAGGAAGAAGATATTCCCGAAATGGCAAGACACGCGGAAAAGGAAGCTAATCCCCTCTACCCCGTACCTAAGCTTATGACAAGCAAGGAACTTGAGATTTTCTACCATAAAGTTTCTAATTGATACAAGAACTTAGGCAAAAACGAAAGTCGCAACCTAAACTTGCACATTTTTAGATATTTATACACCAAAATGTATAGCGCAACCAAGGACTTTTTACTACAATGGAGTAAAAAGCAAAGGAGATCTTGTTATGGTCAATAAATTATGGAATAAAAATTTTATACTGCTTTTACAAGCAAGTGCCATCAGCACTATCGGCGACCTAATGTACAGTGTTGCTATCGGCTATTGGGTATATGAGCAAACCGGCTCAAGCGCATTGATGGGCATTATGTCCGCCATTTCAATGTTTGTAACAATGTTTTTGTCTCCGTTCAGCGGAAGCGTTGTGGATAAGTGCAATCGCAAGTGGGTTCTTGTTATTGGCGACGCTTTTCAAGGATTGCTTATGCTCAGCATCGGAGTTCTCGCATTTATTGGCAAGCTCAACGTACCCTGTGTGCTTATTGCCGCATTTCTTGCCGCATTTGGAGGTGTATTTTATTCACCTGCTGCAAACACTTCACTAATCGACATTATCCCCAAGGATGATATCGTACGCGGTCAATCGCTCTTTTCAGGTGTAAGCTCAACTATAAACTTAGTGGGAACTGCCTTCAGCGGTGTTATGGTAGCATTCTTCGGTGTTCCGCTCATTATAGTAATCAATGGAATTAGCAATTTATACTCCGCCATCTCGGAAATATTTATCGCAATTCCCAAAACTGCACAGCAGGGAGAGACAGTAAATCTAAAAAGTATTTTGCGTGACTCAAAGGCGGCAATTAACGAAATTATATCCGACCCCCACATGCAGCTTTTCGTACCCTGTCTGTTGATACTTAACCTGCTCGCCTCGGGTCCCTTTTCACTAATTCTTCCCTTCACAATGGAAAAGAATTTTTCGGTCGAGCAATACGGCTATCTTATGTCCGTGTGGAGTATAGCATCCCTCGCTTCAGTTATTATTTTGGGAATTATTAAATTCAGTCCCAAGGCGCGCTTTTGGATAATGGCTGTGAGCTTCTCCGTCTCATCTATATTTATGGTTCTGACGTTTTTATCAAAGCAATTCATTCCAATGTGTATCATGGCATTTATAGCGGGATTTTTAAAGGCGGCAGGAAACGCGATATTCAATGCCTCTCTTATGCTCGCTCTCCCCGAGAAAAATAGGGGCGCGATTATGGGTTTTGTATCCTCCGCGTGTGTGGGCGGAACAGCACTCTCATCCGTAATTTACGGAATTTTGGGAGACATATTCCCTCTTTATATCGTGTTCGCAATAGGAAGCGCGATCTCCCTTGCTCCAATGCTATTCTTGTGCTTCCATAATAGAACAAGATCATTTATTCTCTCACATTAAGAATAATATATTACCTTGAAACCGCAACAAAAAAGTGTTGCGTTTTTCTCTTTTTTGTGATAGAATGGTAAAAAGACATCTTGAAACATCTTAATTGTCCATATTAACTTGTACAAAGAAAGGAAAAACTATGGCATACGTTGCAAAGGCTCTTGGTATTTTTGTTTTGGCAGTTCTCTGCCTAGCGCTCGTCCTTGTTGGCGGCTTGAATCTCGCAAAATTCCCCATCTATTCCGAATATTACTCAATTGAGGAAACCATTTGTACAAATCCCGGTCTTAATGACGGATTTGTTTGTCAGGGAATTTGTGTTTCCGAAGAGAACGGAGTTATTCTTGTTTCGGGATATATGGCTGACAAATCTAACAGCCGTATTTATGTAACCGATTTTGAAAGCAATTCCTACTACGTTGAATTGACACGTGAAGGTAAGAAATACACGGGCCACGCAGGTGGTATCGCGCTCACAGGCGACACAGTTTACATTTCCAACGGAAGCAAACTCTATGTTTTCTCCCTTACCGACGTGTTGAGTGCTAAAGACGGCGAAACCGTGGACATCGGAGCAGGCTACGAGGTGAACAGTGCGGCATCATTCGTTTACGCTGACGAAAATTACGTTTACGTTGGCGAGTTCAACAATCCTGCCGAAGAGCAAAAGGAGCATATCTATGAAACTCCTAACGGTACAAACCACTCCATAGTTGAAAGATATACACACGATAATCTTGAAACACCCGATAAGATTTATTCCATCGGCGACTACGCACAGGGAGTGTGCTTTACACCCGACGGAAAGATAATCCTCTCCACCTCATACGGCCTCACAAGCACGGTTTATTACGTTTATGACGAGGCAGCAGCAAGCGATTCGGGCAATACGCTCGACGGCGCACCCGTATATTTCCTTGGAGAATGTGTAAGACGCGTTGAGGGCCCCGCAATGGGCGAGGATCTCGATTATTATAATGGTAAAATTCTCACTCTCACCGAAAGCGCATCAAACAAATACATCTTCGGCAAATTCTTCTTTGCCAACGATATAGTGGCGCTTGATTTTTCGGGCGAAGGCAAATAAGACCCCTTCATATTATTTATAGGAAAGATTTATAATAAAACAGCATGGACAAGCCATGCATAGAGGTAATGATATGAAATACGATTATCTGATAGTTGGCGCAGGTCTTTTCGGAGCTACGTTTGCACGCGAAGCCGTGAACGCAGGAAAGAGTGTGCTCGTTATTGATAAAAGAGACCATGTAGGCGGAAATATTTACACCGAAAGTATTGAAGGAATTGAAGTGCACAAATACGGCGCACATATCTTTCACACCAATAGCCGTCGCGCATGGGAATACGTAAACAAATTTGCCGAATTTAACAGATACACCAATTCTCCCGTAGCTAATTACCGTGGAGAGCTATACTCCCTCCCTTTTAACATGTACACATTCAATAAAATGTGGGGTGTTGTAACACCCGAGGAGGCGAAGAAGAAAATAGAGGAGCAACGCGCGGCAAGTGGCATTACGGAGCCCCGAAATCTCGAGGAGCAGGCGATAATGCTTGTCGGCATCGATATTTACGAGCGACTCGTTAAGGGTTATACTGAAAAACAATGGGGTAGACCCTGCTCCGAGCTTCCTGCCTTCATCATTAAGCGTCTCCCTGTTAGATTCACATTTGACAACAATTATTTTAACGCGCTTTATCAAGGAATTCCCTGTGAGGGCTACACCGCTATGGTAAAAAAAATGCTGGACGGTATTCCCGTGCAACTTGGGGTGGACTTTCTTAAAGAAAAAGAATCACTCTCCAAACTCGCAAACAAGATAGTTTACACGGGCCCGATTGATGCATACTTCGATTTCTCACTCGGTGAGCTCAGCTATAGAAGTGTCCGCTTCGAAAATGAAATTCTCGATATTGAGAATTATCAAGGAAACGCGGTAGTTAATTACACGGATGCCGAAACTCCCTATACTCGCATAATCGAGCACAAGCACTTTGTCTTTGGCAACCAACCTAAAACCGTCATTTCCCGAGAATACAGTCAGGAATGGACTCGCGGTGTTGAACC
>JAZRHW010000223.1:0-8424 GCA_045644965.1 Eubacteriales bacterium | reverse complement strand
CTCACTCGGTGAGCTCAGCTATCGAAGCGTCCGCTTCGAAAATGAAATTCTCAATATTGAGAATTATCAAGGAAACGCAGTGGTTAATTACACGGATGCCGAAACTCCCTATACTCGCATAATCGAGCACAAGCACTTTGTCTTTGGCAACCAACCTAAAACCGTCATTTCCCGAGAATACAGTCAGGAATGGACTCGCGGTGTTGAACCCTACTATCCCGTAAATGACGAGAAAAATACCGCCCTTTACAACCAGTACAAGGCGCTTGCAAAGGGTGAGAAAAATGTCATCTTCGGTGGAAGGTTGGCAGAATATAGATATTACGATATGGATGCGGTCATCTTGGCAGCACTTGATGCCGCGGAAAGTGAGTTAATATGAATAGCACAAAATTACTTACAGTAACCGTTCCCTGCTATAATTCGCAGGACTATATGAGAAATTGTGTTGAGAGCCTGCTCCTTGGCGGTGAGAGAGTTGAGATAATAATTATAAATGATGGCTCGCGCGACGATACGGGCAAAATTGCCGACGAATATGCTGCAAAATATCCCACTATAGTTAAAGTAGTCCACCAGGAAAATGGCGGACACGGCGAGGGCATTAATCAAGGCCTTGCCAATGCAACCGGCAAATACTTTAAGGTAGTTGACAGCGACGACACTCTCAGTGCCGATTTCCCCGCATTTCTTGATGCTCTCGAAAAATGTGATGCCGAGGGCGGCATTGACCTTGCAGTAACGAATTATTACTATGTTCATACCGACGGAGTCGGAGATCGTTCCATTGAATATTCAAACGCTCTTCCCAAAAACAAGATCTTCGGTTGGGGGGACACAAAGCCATTTGCAATCCATCAAATGCTTACCATCCACTCCTGCACCTTCCGTACAGAGCTTATGAAACGCTGGTCCGAGCCACTTCCCAAAAAGGTGTTCTACGAGGACAACCTTATGATATGCAAAACTCTCCCCCACATTGAAAAAATGTACTACTTCCCCGCCGACCTCTACCGCTACTGGATAGGTAGACCCGACCAGTCAGTACAGGAAAACGTGATGAAGGGTAGATACTCCCACCAAATTCTCGTAACCGTAAAGAGCTTCGAGGCATGTGATTTTGACAATATCAACGAGCCGAAATTGAGAAAATATCTCAAGCACGAGCTATTTATGATGTTTGGAATCTCGATTTTGTTCACCCGATTGAACAAAACGGATGAAACGGATGCCGCGCTAGAGAAAATGTGGCTGGATTGTCGCACCCACAACGAAAAATGGGGCAAGCACTTCCGCTATGGAACACCACTTTTCTTTATTTGCTTACCCGGCAAGTTTGGAAGATCTTTCAGCGGTTTTATTTACAAATTGGCTAACAAGGTAGTAAGATTTAACTAAAAAAACAACGGCAGTTCAAATTGAACTGCCGTTGTTCTTTATTTTTCAAGGCTATTTTTCTTGTCTTTAAAAACCATCTTATTAACAAAGAAGAAAACTACCATTGACACCATACCGTTAAGCATAGTCGTTCCAATATTGTAGAGCCATTCGTCAACGAAATGTCCTGCAACCGCCACCCAAATGCAATTGATGGAGTTAACTATACAAGTTACTATGCAAAACGCAATACAGTACCAAGCGCCCTGGATGACAATATTTCCATTTGAGAGGAAAACATATTTTCTTTGAATAAAGAAATTGATCGCCTCACCTATCACCATAGCTATCATATATGCGGTGAAATAGGAAACACCACCCTGCTCCGCAGCATATCCGATTATATACCACTTAAACTCAATTCCAAAAAGAGTTAACGCAGTGCCGGGAAAGCCAAAATCGCTATTTCCCAAAAATGCGAGCGCCGCAGGTAAGAAGGTCAATATTAGATATTTGAATATGGTGATTAGAATGCTCACCATTAAGAAAAGTCCGCCCTCGCGCACCCATTCCGATATCTTGGGGTGCTTTTCGGCAAATCCCTGCCAAATTCCCTTTATTTTATCCATATATACTCCAAATATTAAGCAATTATTTTCTTTTTCCAAAAATCGACTTTTCGGGCTGAGTCGCAGTGCTTTCGCACATATGACGGAGGTTTTCCTTGTTTCTTGCATACTGCTCGGCAAGTTCAAGGGTAATGTCGCCATTAGCAACGAGTCTCTGCAAGGCGTGATCCAACGGAACACTTCCGTCGTTCATGGAAAGAGAGATGAATGTTTCTATTTGGTGTGTTTTGCCTTCTCGGATGAGGTTGCGAATACCCGAATTCACTGCCATCGCCTCGCAGGCGAGGACTCTTCCCTCTCCGTTTCTTCTCGGAAGAAGCTTTTGCGTGAGAACGTAGCAAAGCGTATTGGAAAGCTGCATTTTTATTTGCGCCTGTGCGCCCTCGGGGAAAACTCCTACTATTCGGTCAAGCGTGTCCGCAGCGGTGTTGGTGTGGAGTGTGGCAAGAACGAGGTGTCCTGTTTCCGCTGCGGTGAGCGCCGCCTCGATGGTTTCAAGGTCGCGCATCTCCCCTATCATAATTACGTCGGGGTCCTCGCGCAAAATGGAGCGAAGTCCACTTGCGTAGCTCCTTGTGTCAACACCGATCTCGCGCTGACTAATGATACTTTTATCGGAGTCGAAGATATATTCAACGGGATCCTCAAGTGTGATAACATGGCACTCGCGCGTGTGATTGATTCGGTCAATAATGGAAGCAAGAGTTGTACTCTTGCCCGCACCCGTCTCTCCGGTAACGAGAACTATGCCGTTTTTAAGATTAGGTATATTCTTAACGCACTCGGGAAGCCCAAGCTCTTCAATTTGCGGTATGCGCTCGCTAAAAATTCTAAGCGCTATAGCAAGATTTCTATTTTGGCGGTAAATATTTCCCCTAACTCTAATGCCCGAGGGGAATGTAAAGCCAATATCCGCCTCACCAATAGCTGAAACGCTCTCATATTTCTCGCCAAGAAGATAGCGCGCGAAATCCTCAACCCGCTCGGATGTAAGTGCCTCGTCGCTAAAGCTCACAATCCTGCCGTCGATTCTTATTTTAACGGGCAAACCGCTAATTATATGTATGTCCGATGCGTGCTTCGCAGCGGCAAGCTCAACGATTTTATTAATGTCGGATAACATGGTTTTTCTCCTTAAATCTTTGCAAATACTTATTCCGTGAGTGCTTTGAGCACCTCATCGGGTAATTTTTCTTTACATTTATTATCAGTAAATCGAAGTGTTGTTCCAATGGACACGTCCAGGGTGGTAATTAAAGCATCGATCTCTCCGTTCACTGTAATTTTTATGCTTTCTACACGCATATTTTTCACAGTTACTATCGCAGTGCCGGATGTGAAATAAATGTCGTGCTCACTTGCCTCGGGCGCGATATAGTTAACCATCTTTTCCATGGTCTCCTTGTCGAGATCCATTTTGCAAATGCATCTGTTGTTTTTGAACTCACCGTCAAATCCGCCTTTTCCGTGAATGTAAACTATCGCGGCAAGCAATTCTTCAAGCGAAATTTTTCTAACGTCGGAGGTCGCGATAATATTGCCATTTTCATCCGCGGTCTTTTCGCCACTGAAATAGCTCTTTCCAAATCCGTAATCAACGGCAAAAATGGGATCACCCTCAGTGTTCCAGCGGTAGATTTTTAAGTCCTTGTCAAATTGAAGCGAAAGCAAATCAATAGTTACCGTTGCATCCGCCTCAAGCGGATCCCTTTCGTTCAGGTCGGCAAGTGCCGTGCCCAAAACCAATCCCTCGGCAATGCTTATCCCCTTGCCTGTATCCGCGAAAAAAGCGAACGCTATCACCGCAATTGAGATAGCAGCTATTAAAAACAGGACTACCGCGAGGGTGATTTTTGCTTTTTTGCTCATTTTTTACTCCTTATTAATGGTGGTGATGTCCGTGATGATGGTGGTGATGGTGATGATGACCACCCTCGGAGTGCTCAACGTGACAATGCTCCTCGTGACAATGCTCACCCTCGGATTCAAGCTCGAGCGTCGCGTGGGAAATTCCGTGCTCGCGGAGCTCCTCGCGCACCTTTTCCTTTATCTCATGTGAGCCTCCCGAGCAAACAACGTGCATAGTCGCGTAATTTGCGCTGCCGTCCATGCTCCAAATGTGGATGTGGTGAACACCGAGAACACCGTCGATCGCCTCAACGTGCTCCTTTATTTCATTGATTTGAATGCTTTGGGGGGTCTTTGCAAGGAAGAGATCGAGCACTTCCTTGAGGTTTTTAAGCGCGTTTATAAAGATAAATACCGCCACACCAATTGACATTGCAGGGTCGATAACGGAAATATCCGTGAACTTCATGATAAGTGCACCAACGAGCACGACAACCCAGCCGAGAACGTCCTCGAGCATATGTAAATTAACAGCCTTTTGGTTGATGGAGTCGCCCTCGCGAGTGAAATATGCCGCCGCGAGATTCACGAGCGCGCCAACAACGGCAAAAATGATCATTCCATTGTAGTCGATGGCAACGGGATTTGCAATTCGCAAGATCGCGTTGTAAATAACCGCCGCAGAGCCGAAAAGCAAAATAAAAGTGGTGATAACACCACCGATAACGGAGTAACGCGCGTAGCCGTAGGTGTGCGTTTCGTCGGGTTGCTTTTTGCTGTGCTTCTCGAGAGCGAGCGAGATACCAATGCTCGCCGCGTCGCCGATATCGTGCACCGCGTCGGAAACGATTGCCACGCTCCCCGTGAGCGCGCCGCCGATAAACTCAAATATTGAGAACGCGAGGTTTAATATGAATGCAATTAAAATATTTCTTTCGGTTTTCATTTTTGCTCCTTGATAGTAATTTTTCTATACATTAGTATACCAATTTTTCCCCTCTTTGTCAACTTAATATTCCGCCTAAGTGCGCAAAAAAGTGGGCGCGATTTCTCGCGCCCACATGGGTTAATTATTTGATTGTAATTGGGTAGGTTACCGTTACACCTTCGTATATAAATACAATCTCTGTTGTTCCAGGGCCTTCAGCTTGACCGCGGCTCAACAAATGTATAGAAGAATCCATGGGAATCTCTCTAGTTGTATCATCACTATAGTGGATAACCAACATCAAATTATTCAAAATAGGACCGTATACCTTATACTCTTCAAATTCATATGTTGTAATCAAATTAGGAACTTCAATAGAAACTATTGAAGGAGCAGGCGGAACAGGTTCGTTAACAACTACAGTCAAGTTTGTTGTTACTCCCTTATAAGTTACTGTAATCACTTGTGTCCCTGCAGTGGACTTATCAAATCCGCTAAATGTCACGTCCTTGTTGGGAAGATATACAAAATATGCATTTTTAGAATCTGCTGTAATTACTTGAAGTCTTGCACCTGTTGGATCAAATTCCTCACCAACAGTGTATGTCAATCTTGGTTGTGTGTCGATACTTATATTAATTATCTCTTTGCCTTTTTGTTCTTGAACAATAGAGTTAACTATCATAAAGGCCAAAGCACCAACTACCAAGACAGCAAGTGCAATCAAACAAACCAAGAGTATGGTTTTCTTATTGCTTCTTCGTTTAAGTTTCATCAAAACACCTCAATTATTCGGCTGCAGGAAATGTTTTGAACTGAACAGAACCGTTGTTGAATGTATAGTTTTCGGGATAGTAGTATTCTCCTAACTGAAGATATTCTTCAAATAGTTTTAAGTTGTCTGAGTTGCTATTATGGAGAGTTCTTGCATCCATCTGCAAAGGATTAGCATCTATACCCTTACCCGCTAATGTATCTTTTAAGTATTTATAGATAGTTGAACTAATGTTATAAGAATATATCACACTACCACTATACACGCCATCAGCAAATCCAGTAATAGTAAGTGTATCCACAGTTTGTGCAGCATCTCTATACTTATCCAAAGATGCAATACCAGTATTTACATAAAGATGATTATTATCTTTATAATGATACTGCTCATAAGATGATCCAAACAATTGTTTAAACAAATCCGAAGTATCAATTTTATAGTCAAACAAAAAGGCATTGGATATCTTTTTATTCGTTTACATCAAATTTGCTATCAGCATCGTATGTGTAAACAACCTTATTATTTTCCCAAGTCAATTTTGCAATAAGTTCCTCAGGAATGCCTGTTACATCGGGATAGTTGGTTGTGTCTGTACCCTTAGCAGCTACAGTGTAACCGTCTGTAGTTCTTGTGAGAACAACAACTGTATCATCACCGAGTTCGATTTCAACCTTTTTGTTCATAATGAGAGCCTTTTCAAAAGCACCCTGCACTTCGCTCAATTCAGTCTGAGCTGCCTGTACATCTGCATTTTCGATGAATGCTGTGTAACCAACTACAGATACTGTAGCGAGGATTGCGAGAATTGCGATAACTACGAGCAATTCAACGAGTGTGAAACCTTTACGTGTGTTCATTGGATAATCTCCTTTTTGTTTTGAAAATTTTATTTTTTTGCAATCAAAAGAATGCATTTAGTACGCACTAAATAATATAGCGCGAACTCTTGGTATATGCATTATACTTTAGGACGCAAATGTCAATAGTTTTCTCAATTTTTGTTGAGGTTGAAGGTTTTTTTGACTCAAATAAAGGGCTTTTTCGTCGAATTTTAGTATTTTTTGTACATTATATATAATACGGACGTTGAAGGTGGGGCGAAAAATATTTTTTAAAAAATTAAAAAAGAGAGCTCGAAAAGCTCTCTTTTTAGGGATGTAATCTTATTTTTTGCCGTTTTTGATGCGGTTATATTTTTCCTCGTCGATAATGCCGTTTGCGAGCATTCTCTCGCTCCAAAGCTGGAGTGTTTCGACAGTTATCGAGATGCGCTCAAGCTCCTCTTGGATGTGCACGAAATCCTCAATTTCCGCGTCGTCGATTTTACCGTTCACTGTTATCTCAATGAGGCGCTCGCGGCGGGAATTCATCGCATTGAGTGATGCGAGAAGTTCAAGCGTTATTTGCGAAAGCTCCTTCGTCTTTATCTCGGGAACGTATTCCTGGCCGATCGGGCACTGATTAGCGCAATAATAGTTGCAAAGACGGGGCAATTTATATTTATCCGCCATTTGCAACACCTCGTCGGGATTGGGGTTGCTCTTTTCGTTTTCGATTCGCTCAATTCGCTCGGGGGAAATCCACTCAAGAAGCTCGCTTGCGCCCTCACGGGAGAGGTCGAGGTTCTCGCGCGTTTGCTGGTATATATTTTTGTCCTTTTTGGATGAAACTCTTGCCATTTTTCAAAAAATCCTTTCGGGAAAATCGTTACATAAATGATAACAAAAAACCCCTTGTGTGTCAAGGGGTTTTTATTATTTTGAATTCTACGCGAGTCGGTCTAGCTCAAGCTGGAACTTTGATTTTTCCAAAACAATATTCGTTTTGAGGTCATTGAGCTTTTTGATAAGCTCCTTGATTTGCCCTAACGTGTTTTCAACACTCTTTTGTGCTTCCTTGATTTGATCAAGAACCGCCATGTCCGTGAAAATATTGTCTATAAAGAAATCAGCGTACTCCATAAATTCACTTAGCACTATTTCAACATCCGAGTCGATTGCCACATCACAAAGCTCGGTTTTAAGCCTTGAGAGCTCTTTTTTGAGATTTCTCATACACAAATCGGCATTCCCTATATGGTCGTGCTTTGAAATGTTTGCCACAAGGCCGCCACCAAAGATGTCAAATGTTCCCCAGTCCTCCGCCGAGTCAAGTTCGGAGAGTGCCTCATCAGCAAAATCCTTTGCGTTTTCCGCTATGTCAAGCGCCTCATCCACCTCGCGGATTTGGTTATCACAAATCGCGATTCTTTCCCCTAAAATAAGAATGTGATCCGCGTCCGCCTTGCCTGATTTCTTAATTGCAAGGAGCTTTTCGTCAAGAGCTATGCGATATTGCTCATCTGCACATTCAAGTGTGGCAAGCTCGCTCTCGCAATTTGCTATACGGAACTCAAGATCATCAAACTCGCGTTGTGCCGCGTCGCGTTTTAACCTTGCTGCCAATTCCTCTGCACGTTCCTTTTCCAGCTTGGTTTCCTTTTTGCCAATCAAATCCAAAAAGATTGACGTAAGATTTTTATTTTCGAGGTTGTATACGTCAACCCCTTCATTATAAGCTGATATTTTCAAAAGTTTCAACTTTTCTTCAAGCGGTTTCTTTTGTTTTTTCATTTCCTCAAGAGCTGCACTCAAGTGCTTTTTTCTTTGCGACTTGGCTTGCAAACCTCTTAAAGTTTCATCATAGTAGGTCATGGTATTCCCTCCTTGAATTGAAAAATATAATTGTTGAAGGTAGAACAGCTTGTTTGGGTGGCTTTTTCAAAAACACCTCACAAATCAAGCCCCCGGTTCACCTCAACTATTTCTCGAGCACTTTTCAGCATCAATAGCAAGAACGAGCATTAGTGCGTAGATGGCGTCCTCGGG
>JAZRHW010000222.1:0-3480 GCA_045644965.1 Eubacteriales bacterium | reverse complement strand
TTCAGCATAGATCTTAAGTGTTTTACCGTCAACTGTGATTGTGCCAGCTTCGTCATCGGACTCAACTGTGTGACCCATTGCAAGGTAGTTACCCTGAGCTGTGTCATACTTGAGAAGGTGAGCGAGCATCTTGGGGCTTGTGAGGTCGTTGATAGCTACGATCTCGTAACCCTCTGCGCCGAACATCTGACGGAATGCAAGACGGCCGATACGACCGAATCCGTTAATAGCAACTTTTACTGACATTTTAATGTCCTCCGTTTAATAAAATTTGTTTTTATCTGTGGTTTGGAACTTTTTGGTTAGTTCCCATACATATCTATTTTATCGCATTTTTGCAAAATATACAAGGGATTTGACAAAAAATTCTCAATTTTGGTATTTTGCTTTAATTAAAATCCCAAATAAAAGAAAAATAGTGCAACATGCACAAATAAATGCCATTTTATGTGTATGAGTAGCATAAAAACAAAGAGAAATTTTGAATAAATAAATATAAAACCGTATTGAAAAACGTAGATATGTGGTGTATAATAATATTATAGAAGAAATTGCTCTGTTTTGGAGGAAAAAATGACTCTTAAATTATCTAAACACGATATACTGAACTATATAAAAAATCTCATTTTAGTTATTTTTGGAACGGCGGTGCTTGCCTTTGGCACGGCAGTATTTATTGTCCCGTTTGATCTCGTTACGGGTGGCGTTTCGGGCCTTGCCATCGTACTTGAAAAGATAGTGCCGTTTACACTTAGCATAGATTTTTATATCACCACTCTTACATGGGTACTCTTCTTCCTAGGACTTATATTCTTGGGAAGGGGCTTTGCTATAAAGACCTTGCTCTCCACAGTGTTCTATCCCGTGTTGTTTACACTTTTTTATAACTTGGTTGAAAATCAGTCCTTTGGCGGACTTTTAGTGCTTCAAAATTCGGAATATAATGAGATTGCCGTTTTGCTTGCAGCAGTGTTCGGCGGCGCATTGGTCGGCGCAGGCTGTGCTATTACTTTCGTGGCAGGCGGTTCAACGGGTGGTGTGGATATTCTTGCTTTCTTAATTTGCAAGGTGTTCAAGCGCGCTAAAAGCTCCTATGTAATTTTTGGAGTGGATGCCGCTATAGTTGTTTGCGGTGTGTTTATTATTAATGACTTGGTGCTTTCAATGTTGGGTATTTGCTCGGCTCTTGTTTGCGCCGCAGTAATTGATAGGGTCTTCCTTGGCAGCTCCTCGGCATATGTTGCGCAAATAATTTCTGATAACAGTGAGGAGATTAGTAACGGAGTTATAGAAAAGCTCGATAGAACCACGACCATTGTTGACGTTAAGGGCGCATACTCGGGCGAATCTAAAAAGCTGATTATCGTTTCGTTTAGTATGAGAGAATATTCCGATCTTATGAATATAATCAACCACGCAGATCCCAGTGCATTTATGATGATTTCCAAAGCGCACGAGAACCATGGGGAAGGCTGGACCAGGGATAAGAAATAAAAATAAAACCGTTGCGGAAGCAACGGTTTTTATTCTATTTGTATTTATCAATAAATTCAAACACCTTTCCCCAATATTTGTCAGGATGGAGAATGGGACACATAGCGTGGTCGGCATCATTGAAAATGAGAATGTCCTTTTCACAAGCGGCATTTTCATAAAGCTCGTATGCCATTGATACGGGAACAACAGTGTCGCGCTGCCCGTGAATAAAGAGTGTGGGAGTGCAGGATTTTCTCACCTGCGCAAGAGCGGATGCTTCCTTGATGTCAAAGCCAACTCTCTTCATTATCGCACGGCGGAAAATGTCCACCGAGGGAAACGCGGGGAGTTTCATCATTTTGGGGATCTTGTAAGTATAAGCATCAAAAACGGAGGTGTAACCGCAGTCCTCTACGGCGCAAACTACACATGATGGAAGGGGCTCGCCCGTGGTCATCATAACAGTTGCAGCTCCCATGGAAACTCCGTGGAGAACGATTTTAGCATCCGTTGCAACGCTGTCAATGTAATTTATCCAATCAATAATGTCAAATCTTTCGTGCCAACCCATCGTGCAGTAATCATAATCACTGCCATGGTGCGCGCGCAAGTAGGGAACGACGACGTTGTAGCCGGCCTCAAAATATCTTCGTGCAAGATAGGATACCGCTTTAGTTGTGGAACGGTAGCCGTGAACAACGATCGCATATTTTGATTCCTCGCCATCCTTTTTGTAGAGGAGAGCATTGATGTGTCTGCCCTCGCGGTTGGGAATTGTTATATTTATTTGAGGAGTGGAAGCATAGAACAGCTGACCGAGAATTGCCTCGGGACTGTTTGCAAAATCCTCTTGATTCTTCTTGTTCATCAATTTGGTTTTGGGGTGTTGTACACCGTCCCTGCCAAGATTGGTGTTTACCAAATTGTCAAGCGCTTTGTTTAATGCTACGCCTGCAGCGACGCCACCAATTACGGCAGCTGCACCGAGCATGATTTTGGTGGTAGCCTTCATTATTTTGTACCCGTTGAGCCAAATCCGCCCTCACCGCGCACGGTTTCGGAGAGCTCCTCGGCTTCTTCAAATTCTGCTACTACATAGGGAGTGATAACGAGCTGAGCAATGCGCTCGCCCTGTGCAACACTTTGAGGAATGTCCGTGTGATTGTGAAGAGCCACCATAACCTCACCACGATAATCACAGTCGATAACACCAACCTTGTTTGCGGGAGCAAGACCTCGCTTGGTTGCAAGACCGCTTCTGGCATAGATAAGGCCTACAAATCCTTGGGGAAGCTCGAGTGCGAGTCCTGTTTTAACAAGAGTTGTTGTGTGGGGAGCAATAGTAATCTCGTCCATTGCGGAATAAAGATCCGCACCTGCGGAATATGGTGAGCCGTAAGTAGGAACGGTAGCCGCATCATTCAATTTCTTAATTTTTACATTGTATTTCATATTTTCACCTCAACGGTAAGTTTTCCTAACAATATTCTACCATATTATGAGTAAAAAATCAATAAAAAAATAGATTGTCTTTGACAAACTCCGAAAGTTATGCTATTATTAAATTAGGAAAGAGTTCGCATTTGGTAAATTGGGATTTTTGGTAGAGTTTTTGCTTACTGCGCGCGATTGTTTTGCGTCGCTTTTTCAAAAGCGACCGCTCCACGCGTAGTGGCGCTCGCCGCGCAGGCGAATATGCCCGTTTTCTTTTTGCAAAGCTTTTTCTTTTGGGGCTACTTTCTCAAAAGAAAAAGCGATATAGGGGTATTGGTATCTATAAATAGTGCCACTGACTATAGAAAGCACTTTCCGTGCATCCACTTTTTCTTTGACGAAGCAAGCGCAAAGAAAAAGTTCCCAAAAAGAAACGCTGTTTTTTTGCGCTCAAGCCGCGCGGCTTCCGCTTTTGAAAAAGCGGAGCAAAACGACTCATTGGCTGTGGCAATTACGTGCTATATAAAACAAAATTTGAAGAATTAATACAAGAGGAAAAAATGGATAGAT
>JAZRHW010000221.1:0-2219 GCA_045644965.1 Eubacteriales bacterium | reverse complement strand
TACGCACCGCCCTCGTTCACCTCGATCACACCGAGGTTTCTTGAGAACTCAACGAGTCCCTCAAGATGTGCGCTCATAGCAAGTACGCCAACCTTAATTTCGCTGAGCATATTAAGCAATTTTGCGCTCTCAACCAACGTATCAACTTCTTCAAGGTCATTTTCAACCTTAACCGAAATTTTAAGTCCCTTATCCACATCACAAAGATTTTCACGAATTTCAGCATCAAGTCGCTCTATAGCAGCAAGCGCGCTTTCGGAATTCTCTACCACGAATTTCGCCTCGCACATACGGGGGATTGCATTGTCCTTTTCGCCACCAACAAGTGAAACGAGTGCAAGTTCCTGCTCTTTGCCAATTTCATTAAGGATATTTACCATCATAGCAATGGCATTTGCTCTTCCGCAATTGATCTCAACACCGGAGTGGCCGCCGAAAAGACCGTCAATAGAAAGCGTGATAACATCTCCGCTTGATTTTTCAAGCGCAGGTGTAAAGCTGATCTTGCTTCTAACACCGCCCGCACAACCGGCACAAACTTCGCCTTCGCTCTCGGAGTCAAGGTTTATCATCTTTTTAGCAGTAACTACGGAATAATCAAAGCTCTCCGCACCACCAAGACCGGTCTCCTCTTCAACTGTGAAAAGGCATTCGAGTGTTGGGTGGTTCTCTATCTCACCGTCAAGAAGCGCAAGCATGAACGCAACCGCAATTCCGTCGTCGCCACCGAGTGTTGTTCCACGCGCACGGAGCCAACCGTTTTCCATGTAAAGATCAAGCGCGTCGGTCTCAAAATTGTGATTGGAAGAAGTCTCCTTCGCACAAACCATATCAGTGTGACCCTGGAGCAAGTATGCGGGTACGTTTTCGTAGCCCTCGCTCGCCTCTTTTCTTATGAATACATTGTTATTTTTGTCGCGGATAACAAAAAGTCCACGTTCCAAAGCAAAATTTTCAATATAGCGCGCAACCGCTTCTTCATTTCCTGAGCCGTGCGGGATCTTGCAAAGCTCCTCAAAGTAAGCGAGCACCTTTTCGGGCGCGTAGCCCTTTGTAATTACCTGTTCAACCATAATCTATCTCCTTTTACAAAAAATCACGAAGAAATAGTTCCCCGTGATTTTCAAATTAACTATTTCCAAAGCTGCCTAAAAATCCGAGAGCTCCGCTCTCAAGCTTTTCAAGCGATTTTCCCGTTCCGAGTGCCACGCAGGATATGGGATCCTTTGCAACGTATGTGCGAATGCCCGTGGTCTTTTCAATAAGCTTATCAAGTCCTGTAAGCTTTGAGCCGCCACCTGTAAGCACGATACCGTTTTTATAAATATCTCCGAGCAGCTCGGGGGGAGTTTTTTCAATAACCAAACAAATGGAATCAATTATCGCAGTGAGTGGTTCGATAAGCGCATCAAGTGTTTCCTTTGAATCAAAATTCACCACTCTTGGAAGCCCCTTGACCATGCATCTTCCCTTAACGCTCATTTGCGCAGGCTTCTTGGTAGGCACGTCAAATACCTTGCCAACCTTGATTTTTATCTCCTCGGCACTTCTTTCACCGATAAGAATTTTATATTTCTTGCGCATATAATTCATTATTGCCTCATCAAGCTCGTTGCCGGCAATCCTTATTGACTCGGATATAACCACGCCGCCGTAGCAAGTAACCGCAATATCGGTAGTTCCGCCACCGATATCCACAACCATTCTACCATCGGGAGCATCAATATTGATACCCGCACCGAGTGCAGCCGCAACGGGCTCTTCTATAAGAAGAGTTTGACGCGCACCTGCTTGATTTGCCGCGTTGATAACGGTCATTTCCTCCGCTTCACTGATGTTGGAGGGGACACTCATCATAACACGGGGTCTGACGAGTGTGCTACCGCAAGCGCGACCGATAAAATACTGAATCATTTTAAGAGTAACGCTATACTGACTTATAACTCCATCCTTAAGAGGACGAATTATAGACACGTTTTCGGGCGCTCTGCCCACCATTTGCTGTGCTTCCTTGCCTATACGGACGATATTTCCCGTATTGTTGTCAATAGCAACAACGCTTGGCTCGCGAAGAACGATGCCCTTGTCCTTAACGTAAACGAGAACGGACGACGTTCCAAGATCTATTCCAATGTCAGTTGTAAAATTAAACATATCCGCTCCCCTTTCTAAAGTATATTAATATAATATCATATTTACCAAAACAAATCAATCATTTT
>JAZRHW010000220.1:0-7135 GCA_045644965.1 Eubacteriales bacterium | reverse complement strand
GGTATGGACGCGCTCACACACGCAATTGAGGGCTATATTACAGCAGGCGCATGGGAAATGAGCGATATGTTCCATATTAAGGCTATCGAGCTTATTGCTACATATCTCCGCGATGCGGTAGATAACACTCCCGAGGGACGTGAGGGCATGGCTCTTGGTCAGTACATTGCCGGCATGGGCTTCTCCAACGTAGGCCTTGGTATCGTTCACTCAATGGCTCACCCTCTTGGAGCACTTTATGACACACCTCACGGTGTAGCAAATGCAATCATTCTTCCTACAGTAATGGAATACAATGCTCCCGCTACAGGTGAGAAGTATAGAGAAATTGCAAGAGCAATGGGCGTTGTTGGTGTTGACCATATGACTATTGAAGAAGCAAGAAAAGCCGCTATTGATACAGTTAAGCAGCTCTCCAAGGACGTTGGCATTCCTTCAGACCTCAAGGAAATCGTTAATCCCGCTGACCTTGACTTCCTTGCACAGTCCGCTTTTGACGATGCTTGCCGCCCCGGTAACCCCAGACCCACAAGTGTTGAAGAAATTAAGGAACTTTACCTTAAGCTTATGTAATTTAATAAAATTAGCGCCAAGCTTGCTTGGCGCTTTTTTATTGATTTTTATTTTTATATATGGTATAATAATGATATAATTTGTGGTGGGGGTGAACTGTTATCAAAAAAGTACTAATAATTGGTTGTTGCGGTTCAGGAAAATCATATTTTTCGCGCGAGCTTGCCGAGGCAACGGGACTTCCGCTATATCACATAGACAAAATTAGATGGCGCACCGACTGGACACTTATGCCACGCGAGGAATTTTTGCCGATATTGAGTGAGATAATGGAGCGTGACGAGTGGATAATTGACGGAAACTATCTGTCATCTATGGAACTTCGCCTCTCCTATGCTGACACTGTGTTCTATTTTGATTTACCGACAGAGGAATGCCTTGCAAATATAGCGGAGCGAAAAGGGACGCCACGCGAGGATATGCCGGATGGAATGATCGACCGTGAAGACCCGGAATTTATCGAATTTATCAAGAATTTCAATCGTGATACAAAGCCGTGCGTAGAAGAACTTTTGTCGCATTTTAGCGGAGAGGTCATAGTAATAAAATCTAGAGAAGATAAAAAACGATACCTGCAGTGATACATAATTTTTGTGTTGACAAAGCGGTAAAATAATGTTAAAATTATTATGTACATTTATGTACTATTTTATTAAGGAGATTAAAAATGGCACAAAATTTGAAATTTATCCCCGAAAATTTGCAAAAAATCCGCGAAATGAATCCTCGTCTTATGTCCTACAACGTAGAGATGACCGAGGTTACAGGCGGAACATTCTGGAAGGCATATACTGAAGGCCAAATAGCAGGAACTGAAGCATTCCCCATAATTGAGGGCGGCTTCAACAATCATACCGCTATGTTGGGTCTTATGCAGTACTATCCTCCTATTGACACTACTAATGAAAAACTCATCAAGCTTGCAAAGGAATTCGGCCCTGTTTGGGTTCGTGTTTCCGGTACTTGGGCAACAAAGACATATTATGATTTTGACGGCACAACGGGCGGCAAAGCACCCGAGGGCTTCCAGTCCGTT
This sequence comes from Eubacteriales bacterium, assembly GCA_045644965.1. Classification (GTDB taxonomy): domain Bacteria; phylum Bacillota; class Clostridia; order Oscillospirales; family CAG-272; genus RGIG4608. The sequence goes on along the minus strand of JAZRHW010000220.1, from coordinate 5,526 downwards.
CTCACAAGAGAGCAGTGGGCAAATATTCTTGGCTTCGTAAAAGCAGTTGATGCAAAACTTCTCGTTTCCGTTTCCAACTGTGCTGGCGACCATGACGAGCCTAACAGCCCCATTAAGCTCACTCAAATTGAAAAGCTCTTTGCTCTTACAGAGGAGCTTGGCGGTTCTATTGACGCGCTCGAATTTATGAATGAGCCCAATATGCTTCAAACATCAGGCGCACCCGTAGGATACGATTTCCCCGACTTTGTACGCGACCAGGATATCATTAACGGTTGGGTAAGAGAGAACCACCCCGAATGCCTCATCGTTGGTCCTTGCAATACCGGTTTGACTGAAGAAAAGCAGGCTGATGATAAGCTTTCACAAATGGGCGCAGGAATGGGCAATATGTTTAAGATGGGATCAGTACACGACCTTATGCGTGGCGCACAGGTTCCTATGGATGTTTATTCCTACCACTACTATAACGGTATCTCCGAGCGTCTTATGTCCGTAATGCCTCAGGGACACTGGCCTGCAGAGGCAGCGCATACCGATGCATACCTTCAGGTTGCTCCTGGCATATGCTATATGAACCTTTCTGCACGCGACAAATACGTTCCCGGCGCTGAAATGTGGGTAACCGAGTCCGGTGACGCAGGCGGCGGCGGTGGCACATGGGCATCCACATACCTTGACGTTCTCCGTACACTTAATGAGCTTGGTAGCTTCTCAACACTTACAAACGGTGTTATTTTCCATAACACACTTGCTTCCAGTGACTACGGATTCCTTCAGCACGGTACATTTGATCCTCGTCCTAACTACTTTGCAGCACTTCTTTGGACACGCCTCATGGGTAACACAGTTTATGCCTGTGGCAATCCCAATGTTGAGGGTGCACACCTTTACTGCCACAGCAGAAAGGACGGAGAAGAGGGCTACGCATACCTTCTTATCAACAACTCTCTCACTGATGCTACTACTGTTGAGCTTCCCAAGGCTGCAAAGCTTTATGAGCTTTCCGGTAACGGCAATATGAGAAATAAGGTAATGTACCTTAACGGTAGACCTCTTGTTCTTGGTGAGAATAACGAACTTCCTTGCCTTTGCGGTAAGGACGTAGAGGGAACAATCTCCATCGCTCCCGGCTCTTGTGCATTTATCGTTATCTAATTAATTAAAATAAATCCCTCGGCATTGCCGAGGGATTTTTGTTTGTAATTTATTATTTTTTGTTTCTTTCTTCAAGATCCTTACAAATTTGAGCATACATTTCTTCGTCGATCTTAAATTTCTTTTGATAGAGGAAGAAGCCAATGAGTATGCAAATGAGAGGAAGGATCATCATTGAAAGCTTCATAATCCAAAGTGAAGAATCGGGAGTAGCCATGATAAGCTCCTCATCGATGATGGGGTCACCGGTGAGAGAGTTTGCAATAGCATTGATACCGGAAATAATGAGTGTGAAGGAAACAATACCCTTGCTCACTGCACCACCGAATTGGTTAATGAAGGGCTGAACTGCAAAGCTTGCAGCTTCGTTTCTCTTGCCGAGCTTCCATTCGCCGTATTCAACCGCGTCTGCGAGGAAGAGGAGCATAAGGAGCTGAATGAAGGCCTGTGCAAAGAAGAGTCCAAGACCAGCAATTACGATAAGGGGCATCCACTCGAAGGAGAGGAAGAAGATAACGTAGGAGATAGCAACAGCGATCATAGAGCCTGTGTAGAGCTGCTTACGAGTAAACTTCTTTCTAAAGAGAGGGAATATGGAGAGCGCGGTGAGCTGAGCAACTGCAAGAACAGCCGCAAATACCATATACATACCTTCATCCTTGTAAGCATACTTGAAGTAGTATGTACCGAAGCCAGTTGTTGTGCAATAACCGATCATAAAGAGAGCCATTGAAATAGCAGTTACAAGAAGCTGATCGTTCTTGAAGAGTGCGCGGAAGAGGTCTTTAATTGTTGTTCTTTCGGTTTCTTCAAGATGAGTGCGATCCTCCTTAACGCCAAAGAGAGTGATGCTTTGGAATATCCACATGATTGCCGCAATAATAATAGCGAAAATGAAATATGCATCGCGAGCATTCTTGTCGGGGAAGAAGCTGGGAACGTTAAGATAGATAAGAACCATAGCAAACATACCTACGTTTGCACAAATTCTTGCAAAAGCGCCAACACCTTCTCTAACGGACTGATCCTTGGAGATCGCAGGCATAAGCGACCAATAAGAAATATCGTTAAGAGAGAAGAAGATACTAAAGAGAAGGTATGTAACTGCAAGAAGGATGATGTGAGAGGTCTCGTCCATTTCAAAGTTGTGGAACATGAGAACTGTCAAAACACCGGTGCCAATCATACCAATGAGGATCCAGGGTTTAAATTTACCCCATCTTGTCTTTGTGTTGTCTACAATAGCGCCAACGAAGGGGTCGATAATTGCGTCAAACGTACCAAAAAGAGTGAGCATAATACCGATTACGCCAAGTCCCTTGTCAGAGAACTTTACAACGTCAGTAAGATGTACAAGAAGGTACATACTAACGAGTGAGTAAAGCGCATCTCTACCAACGGTACCGAGACCGAAGCAATATTTGTTGAGTTTTTGCTGCTTGTTCATAATTAAATCTCCTTTATTAAATACAGGTTGCTGCCGAAATCTCCGAGCAATCTGATTTTTTCATTGTAGCCCGTACCTTCGTATTGCATCTCAAGATTCATACCAAAGTTCAGGATGTCACCGTAACAGGTGTAGGTTTCGTGACCGTCAGTAAGTGAATAGTGCTTGTCTGCAGTGCGTAGAATGATCCCATCCGTTTTAAGTCTTACGGGAAGAATGTGGTGAATAAGAGTACCAAAGGTCTTAACACGAAGATACTGCTTAACGCATTCAACGCTATACTGCTTGTCGGGATTAGCACTGGGGATGACAAGTCTGTCACGGTATGGGAAAGCGCAAGTCTTCTTTTGGAAAAGTCCTGCTATTATTTCACCGTCACGAGAAATTTGCCAAGAAAGCTGATTGGGATTATCTACATGTACAAATTCAAACTTTCCGTATTGGAAGGTTTTGCGGTGCGCCTTGTAGAATTCAATTTGCTCCTTAACCTGTTTGAGCTCGTCAGGGGTTAATTCCGCAAAGTCAAGCTCATATCCGAGAACTCCAAAGGAGGCAACGTTGAACCTTGTTGAAATTGGTGTATTACGTAGGGTTTGCGCGTTGGGTGACATAGAAACATGTGCCGAAACGCAGGACGGGGGATAGAAATTGAATATACCACCCTGAATGTCAAGTCGCTCAATGGGGTCAGTGTCATCACTCGTCCAAATTTGAGGTGAATAACAAAGCATACCGAGGTCAAATCGGTTACCGCCCGAGGAGCAGCTTTCAAACAAAATGTTGGGATGCTTTTTGTGGAATATTCTATCAAGCACCTCGTAAAGTCCAATGATATATCTGTGATAAAATTCACCTTGATTTTGAAGGTTAGCGGAATACATATCGCTTATGTGGCGGTTGTAATCCCACTTAACGTACTCGATATTCGCACTGTTAAGAATAGCATCAACCGCATCTACAATATAGTCGCGAACCTCTTTTCTTGTAAGGTCAAGAACCATTTGGTTTCTACCAAGTGAAGGTGTACGGGAGGGAACTGCAATTGCCCAATCGGGATGTGCACGGTAGAGATCGGAGTCGGGGTTAACGCACTCGGGCTCAAACCAAAGACCGAATTTCATTCCGCGACTGTTTATAGCTTTTGCAAGCGAGGTAAGACCGCCGGGGAGCTTTTTAGTGTTTACTACCCAGTCACCAAGTCCTGCCTTGTCATGATTTCTCGCACCGAACCAACCGTCGTCAAGAACGAGCATTTCAACTCCGAGCTTTTTGGCTTTGTCGGCAAGCGCAACGATCTTTTGCTTGTTGAAATCAAACATCATAGCTTCCCAGTTGTTGATAACAATGGGACGCTCAGCACCCTTGTGCATACCGCAAACTATATTGTTATTGACGAATGAGTGCATATTTTGCGCCATTTTGTTTATACCGCTTGCTGAATAAGTCATAATAGCCTGGGGCGTTTCAAAACTCTCGCGAGGGCCTATTACCCAATTAAAGCAATGTGGGTTAATACCACTCATAACGCGAGTTGTTCCTGCAGGGGATCCCTCAATAGCGGAATAATGGTTGCCCGAATAAATAAGGTTGAAGCCGTAAACATTACCTCTATTATAGTCCGCGCCCTTGCCAACAAGCATAAATGCAGGATTGTGGCGGTTAGAGGAAGCACCAACAGTAGAGGAGTTAACGTAGATGCCCTCGGAAACGGGTGTTGAGTGCGCGTGCGCCTCTTTGATCCAGGAGCCGTTAAGAGTAACAATGTTAAAGTAAGTAGAGGGCAAATCGAGCGAAAAGCTCATCAATTTGTTGATAGTTACATTTTGCGAGCCGTTGTTAAGGAGTGTTACGTTTCTGGTAATAATGTCACACTCTTCAAAAACCGTGTATGTAAGTTTTAACTGAATGTTATTAAACTTCTTGTCGGCGAGTGTAACTGTGAGAGTTTGTGCCTTTCCGTAAGCAGTGGGAAGTGAGCTTGATTTATAAGCCTCATTACTGATCTCATGAGAATGATACACGAAATCACTAACGTAAGTGCCGTCGGGCATAATCAACTCAATGGGTGTGTGTCTGTAATCGCCCTTGCCGTTCTCACTGTATTCAAGGAGAACGTTGTCAAGAGAATAGGACGCGCTCGTGTCATAGTCTACTGAGCTGCCAAGCTGAATAGTGTTTTTGAGCGCAAGAGCATCGTAGGATTGTTTTCTAACGAAAGATCCATAATGAATACTCTCGAGCTTTCCGCAATTAGCGATTTTAAAGATATAGCTTGTAGAACGAGTATCGAGTTTAAAAATCTTATTTTCAAATGTAATCATAAACTACACCCCCTAAATCATATGTGAAGTTTTCTCGCAAGAGCCTCACGAGCAGTTCTACTGGTGGAAATAGCAATCAATGCGAGTCCAAAAAGGACAAGCGGAATCATAGGTATCAATGACCAACCGTCAAAGTTGAGCTTAAAGGTGATCATAATAAACAACTCGATGATTTCCATAAATAATCCAAGTGCAATAAAGAATCCCCCAATAACATAGAGATAACCTTTTTTGAGATAGTAAAGTAGTACCGTAGTAGCAGTAACTATCAGGCCAAGATATGTAACAACGGGGAAGGCGAATGTAAGGAACCAATCGCCCGACGTGGTATAGTTAATATAGTGCAATAGAATCAAGATTGAAAAGAAATCAATGGGAACAAATATTGCAGGGCTTCGTTTCTTAAACCAAAACGGTAAAACGAAGATTATGTAAATCAAAGCTATTGCAAACATTACATATGCTGACCATGTGACCGCTTTATTTATATATAGGTCGCAGTAAAGTGTAACCAATATAGGTGTAATAAATAAAGTCAACAAAATTATATGGATAGTAGTTTTGCTAATTTCTCTTTTGGGAATAAAATCCTGAGGGTAT
>JAZRHW010000219.1:0-11399 GCA_045644965.1 Eubacteriales bacterium | reverse complement strand
TGACCTTAATAGAAAGATGCTCGCAGAGCTTGCAGTTAACGACAAGGCAGCATTCGCAGCGCTTGTTGAGCAGGCAAAGGCAGCTCTCTAATTATAGAATAAAAAACCCGGTTTGCCGGGTTTTTTGTCATATTTATAGGTACAGTTTTTTGCTCTAAATGGGGCAAAAACTGTACCGTAAATGGCATTGTGAGGGTTGAAAAGTTCTCGAAACACTCGATTATTTTTCAATTTTCATAACAATTCGTTAACAGTTTGTTGATAGAAAGGAGCGCGTTTTATGTCGCTTGAATGGCAGTACATTTCGTCCAAAAGCAACCCGCTTGTTGTTAGACTTGCAAAGCTAAAGGACAAAAAATACAGAAGAGCGGAGGGGCTTTTCCGTTTCGATGGCATAAAGCTTTTTCTCGAGGCGGTTGAGTGCGGCGCGCCCATAGAATACGTACTTCTCTCGGAGAGTGCAAGAGAAAAGTATGAGCTCGCGGTTGAAGAGAGCGGTGTGGTGGCAAAGTGCTACGTTGTCAGTGATGATGCATTTGCAAAGCTCACTGATGAGAGCGCACCCGAGGGTATCATTACAGTTTGTTCCGAGCTTAAAAATATCATCAAGGCAGATGATTATTCAGCACTCGCTAATGAGCTTAGAAATAAGACCGTTCTTATGCTCGAAAGTGTTCGAGACGTGGGCAATATGGGAACTATTATCAGGAGTGCAAAAGCTTTCGGTATAGATGCTCTCGTGATCAGTGCGGATTGCGCTGATCTCTACAATCCCAAGACAGTTCGCGGTGCTATGGGAGCACTTTTTACACAAAATATTGCGATAGTTGACTCCATAACTGACACGGTAATGGCAATTAGAAATAACGGCTCCCGTGTTTTTGCGGCGGCACTTGAGCGCGAGGCAAGACGACTTGGCTCTTTCACTCTTGAGAGAGGCGACGCGATACTCATTGGTAATGAAGGTCACGGTCTTTCAACTGATGCAATCAAAGCCTCTAGTGAATGTCTTTATATCCCGATGGAAGAGGGCAGTGAATCACTCAATGCCGGTATTGCCGCATCAGTATGTATGTGGGAACTCTATAAAACAAAACAAACACCATACAAGGAAAATTAAAAATGGAATTGAAATGGTTCAAAAAATCGGAGTTGATATATTGGATATGGCTCGCGCTAAAGCTGGGTAATCAAAACTCGTCATTCCAACGATTGCTCGAGCTTTTTGAAAATTCTCCTCACCGCGTTTATGATGCGAATGAAGAAGAGTTGAGACACGCGAAACACTTATCCGAATATGAGGTAAGAGTTCTTCTTGACAAGGACCTCGGTGAAGCAACAACGATTTATAACTACTGCAAATGGAATAGAGTGGGCATCTTGACTTGCGCGGACTCGTATTATCCCGAGTTGCTCAAATCAATGAAAAAGCCGCCCATTTTGCTCTACTATATGGGTAACCTTCCCAACCTCAATAAAAAAATTTGTGTGTCGGTGGTTGGAACCCGCAAAATGACTGAATACGGTATGCGCTCGAGCTATAAAATAGCTTATGAGCTTGCTCACGCGGGTGCGGTTGTAGTCAGCGGTATGGCTCTCGGAATTGATGCTGCGGCTCACGCAGGTGCGATTGGGGCTATAGGATTGACGATTGCCGTTCTCGGATGTGGAATCGACGTTATTTATCCCAAAACACATAGAAAATTAAGAAAGTATATTTGTGAGAGAGGCGCGGTGATTACGGCATATCACCCCGGCACTCCCGCATATAAAAATCATTTCCCCGAGAGAAATGCGATAATCAGTGCGATCAGTGAGGGAACGCTCGTGGTTGAAGCTCCAATTCATAGCGGAGCGCTCATTACTGCGGAGTGTGCAGCAGAGCAATCGAGAACGATCTACGCCCTCCCCGGAAGCATTGAAGAACCCAATAGCGAGGGCCCGAACGCTCTCATCAAAAAGGGTGCGGTTGCAGTTACCTGTGCGAGAGATATACTCAAGTATTATTTTGAAAATCACTCTCCCTTGGTGGATGCAAGCAGGCTTCGTGTGGGTGAGCAAAACTCGGATTTTGACAACATGATTCTCACCGAGCTGGGAATTGTATCGACCTGTCACGGAAAGGGCTCGAAGGGAACTCCTGCGGCTCTTCTCAAAAAGCTTAACGAAGAGCTTAACGACAATGAAAAGCAAAATAGCGATTACTACGCCGTACCTAAAATCAAAAAGATCGGCGAGCAAAATAAAGTTTTAGAGGCGGAAGTTGACAAAAATGAAAGGACCAACGCCACTCAAAACATTCTTGCAACTCTCTCTGAGGAGCAAAGAAAAATATTTGACGAGCTGCCTTGCGACAAGCCCGTGTCCTTGGATGCGCTTTGTGCCGGTGGCTTTAATATCGGAACGCTGATGGCGTCGCTTACAATCCTTGAGATCAAGGGACTTATAAGCTCGCTTCCCGGCGGCATGTACATTAGAAAGTAAGAGGAAATAATATGGCAAACCTTGTTATTGTTGAGTCCCCTACAAAGGTAGGACCTATAAAAAAATATCTTGGTTCAAATTATAAGGTCGTAGCCTCTAAGGGACATCTTCGCGACCTTCCCAAGAGCAGCTTGGGTGTTGATATTGAGAATGGATTTGACGCGCATTATATAAACATCAGAGGAAAGGGAGATCTCATCAAGGAGATCAAAAAGGAAGCCAAGAGTGCTAAAAAAGTGTTCCTTGCAACCGACCCTGACCGTGAGGGTGAGGCAATCGCTTGGCACCTTTCAAACGTACTCGGTATTCCCGTTGAAAAAACACTTAGAGTGAGCTTCAACGAGATCACACCCGACGTTGTAAAATCATCCATCAAAAAACCCAGAAACATTGATATGAATCTCGTTAATTCTCAGCAAACGAGAAGAATTCTTGATAGAATAGTTGGCTACAAGATTAGCCCTCTTCTTTGGAAAACGGTTAAAAGCGGTCTTAGCGCAGGACGAGTTCAATCCGTTGCTACAAGAATAATTGTTGAGAGAGAAAATGAAATAAGTGCATTCGTTCCCGTTGAGTATTGGACTATTGAAGCGGAGCTTCAAAATGCGGATGGAAAGAATTTTTCCGTGCGTTTTTGGGGTGATGAGGGTGGCAAGGTTCGTTTGGAAAACGAGGATGAGGCAAAAAAGGTGCTTGAGGCTATCGAGAGCGGTGTATTTACGGTTAAGTCCGTAAAGAGAGCTGACAAGCAAAAGCTCCCCGCACCACCCTTCACAACCTCAACACTTCAACAGGAAGCATCTTACAAGCTCAATTTCCAATCCGCGAGAACTATGAGAGTTGCGCAGGAGCTCTACGAGGGAATTAATCTCGGATCGGAGCTTGGCGGCGTACAGGGTCTTATTACTTATATGAGAACCGACTCACTCCGCATTTCCGAGGGCGCACAGGAAGCTGCAAAGAACTTTATCGTTGAAAAATACGGTGAGGAGTACGCACCCAAAACACCTAGAAAATTCAAATCAGGCAAGAGCGCACAGGACGCGCACGAGGCAATTAGACCTTCCAAGGTAGAGCTTACCCCTGCGCTCGTTAGAAAAGCACTCACACCCGACCAATACAAGCTCTATAAGCTCATTTGGGAGCGCTTTGTTGCTTCTCAAATGCAATCTGCCAAGCTCAGCACAATTACCGCTGACTTTGAAAACAACGGATATATTTTCCGCGCTAGCGGTTACAACGTAACCTTTGGCGGATATATGGCGGTATACGAGGCTACTGAGGAGATCAAAGCCCCCAGTGATGACGTAGCGGTTATTAAGGACATTAGAATCCCCGAGCTCAAGGGCGGCGAAGAGCTTTCCCTCATCAGCGTTGATTCCGATCAGCACTTTACAGAAGCGCCCCCGAGATACACCGAGGCATCCCTCATTAAATTCCTTGAGGAGAAGGGAATTGGTAGACCCAGTACCTACACTCCCATCATCACTACAATCCTTGCGAGAAACTACGTTAGACGTGACGGAAAGGCGCTCGTTCCCACACAGCTTGGTATTCTTACAACAAAGCTTATGGAAGAGAATTTCCGCGACGTTGTGGACTATCGCTTTACCGCAAATATGGAGACAAACCTCGATAAAATCGAGGCAGGAACTCTCGATTATCTTGACGTATTGAACGGCTTTTGGGGTGGATTTAAGTCCGATCTTGAAAAGGCGAGCGAAAAGATCGGGTCCGAGGATATTAAAATTCCCGTTGAAGAAACGGATATGATTTGCGACAAGTGTGGAGCAAAGATGATCGTTAGAACAAGTAAGTTTGGCAAGTTTGCTGCTTGTCCCAACTTCCCCAAGTGTAGAAACACAAAACCTCTTGAGCCCCGTGAGGATGAAAAGCAGGAAGTAGCACAAAAAGAGCCTAAAAAAGAGGTATATGCGGACTTTAAGTGCGAAAAGTGCGGTTCTGACATGGTACTTCGTTCCAGTAGATACGGCTCATTCTACGCTTGCGTAAAGTATCCCGAATGTAAATTTATTAAAACTAAAACTAAAGAAATAGACGTTCCTTGTCCCACCTGCGGCGGTAAGGTTATCACAAAATACGGCAAGAGAAAGACTGTATTCTACAGCTGTGAAAATTACCCCAAGTGCGATTTCTCATCTTGGGATATGCCCACTGCCGAAAAATGCCCTGACTGTGGCAAGATGCTCTTCCGCAAGAAGGGTAAAGACCTTCTTATTTGCGCTGATAAGGCGTGCGGATATAAGAGAGAGGCGGAACCTATCAAGGAACAAATTGAGGAATAATAGCTAATGGCAAAATTTGATTTTGTTAACGTATACGGAGCAGGTCTTGCAGGATGCGAGGCCGCTTGGCAAATCGCCGAGAGGGGCGTGCGTGTAAAGCTTTACGAGATGAAGCCCCACAAGTACACCCCCGCGCATCACAGGGACGGCTTTGCGGAGCTCGTTTGCTCAAATTCTCTCAGAAGTGACAGTGTTATCAATGCAGTCGGACTTCTTAAAGAGGAGATGCGCCGTCTTGGCTCTCTTATAATGATGGCGGCTGAGGCTACTAAAGTTCCTGCGGGCTCGGCTCTTGCGGTGGACCGTGAGCTTTTCTCCGCGTTCATTACTGAAAAAATTAAAAATCATCCCCTTATCGAAGTAATTGAAGGTGAGGTAACGAGTGTAAATTCCGACGAGCTTACCCTTATCGCAACAGGCCCTCTTACGAGTGATGCAATGGCGGAATATATCGAAAAAGAGCTTGGTTGCTCGGGACTTCATTTCTTTGATGCCGCCGCGCCCATAGTGGATTTTTCGAGCATTAATATGGACGTTGCATTCTTTGCTTCAAGATATGACAAGGGTGATGCTGACTACATTAACTGCCCCATGACGCGCGAGCAGTATGATGCTTTTTATACCGAGCTTGTCGGTGCAAAAGAGGCGGAAATTAAGGAATTTGACCGCGAGGAGCAAAAGAAAAAGCTCCAGGTATTTGAGGGCTGTATGCCCGTTGAGGTTATGGCGAAGCGCGGTTATGATACGCTTTGCTACGGGCCTCTCAAGCCCGTAGGGCTTGTTGACCCGAGAACTGGAAGGGAATCCTTTGCGGTGGTTCAGCTCCGAAAGGAAAACAAAGAGGGAACAATGTATAATCTCGTTGGTTTCCAAACTCACCTTACTTTCCCCGAGCAAAGAAGAGTGTTCCGTATGATTCCCGGACTTGAAAACGCGGAATTTTTGAGATACGGAATTATGCATAGAAATACCTATCTCAACTCGCCCGGACTTCTCAAAAATGACTATTCAATGATAAATAACGAAAATATCTTCTTCGCAGGTCAAATGACGGGCGTTGAGGGATATATCGAAAGTGCAGGAAGCGGACTTGTGGCAGGTATCAATGCCGCGGCGCGTGCGCTTGGCACTGAGGGAACTATTTTCCCCGACACCACAATGATTGGTGCGATGGCGAGCTACGTTCAAAATGGCTCAATGGGAAAATTTGTGCCCATGAATGCGAACTTTGGCATCATAGAGCCCCTTGGCTACAGAGTTAAGGGCGGTAAGGCGGCAAAGAACGAGGTTATATCCAACCGCGCGCTTGAAGCTATTGATGCTGTAATTTCGGATATGAAAAAATAAGAAAGGAGTGTAAGTATGCAGAATACTAATCTTCACGAGCTTGAAGCAAGGCTCGGCTATAAATTCAAAAACATTCAATATCTTAAAACTGCTCTTACGCACTCCTCTTATTCAAATGAGTGGAAGCTTAAGGGCAAGACCGTTGAGCATAATGAGCGCCTTGAATTTCTTGGCGATAGTGTGCTTTCAATAATTGCCGCTACATATTTGTTCAACAAGTATCCCGAGCAGCCCGAGGGCGAGCTTACACGTCGCCGTGCGGTTATCGTTTGCCGTGAGGCGCTCTCGTCCTATGCAAAGGAATTTGAGCTCGGTTCGTTCCTCTATCTTGGAAACGGTGAGGAAAAGAATAACGCACGTGAGCGCAAGAGCTTGCTTGAGAACACCTTTGAGGCGCTTGTTGGAGCGATTTATCTCGACGGCAATCCTCATAGAATGGAAATTATATTCAGCCTTGTTTACCCCTTCTTTGAAAAGAAGCTTGATGCTTGGGAAAAGGGAAAAACCGAGGGCGATTACAAGAGTGAGCTTCAGCAAATCATTCAGCAATCGGGTGTGGACACACTTACTTACATACTCGTAGGTGCAAGCGGCCCCGACCACGAAAAGACCTTTGAGGTTGAGGCGCGTCTTAACTCCAATATCATTGGTAGAGGCACAGGAAAAACAAAGCGCGAGGCGGAGCAAAATGCCGCGCGCGAGGCACTTCATTTATTTGGAGAGATTTAATTAAATATCGAGAATTGGAATCGCGTTTTTAATGTGATTCCCTTTCTTGCTTTTTAATAGAAGGTGAAAATTTGTATGAAAGGAGAGAAAAGTGGTGTGAGACATATAAATATACCTATTTTTATACCCCATATGGGTTGTCCGAATATGTGTGTTTTTTGCAATCAACGTTCCATTTCGGGAAGGCTCAGCTTTGATATTTCAAGGGTTGAAGCGGAAATTGAAACGTCGCTTTCGACGGTTTCTTTAGAAGACGAAGTAGAGATCGCTTTCTTTGGCGGCTCGTTCACCGGAATTGATAGAAAACTTATGATTGACCTGCTTTCTCTCGCTCAAAAATACGTTGATGAGGGCAGGGTAAAGTCTATTCGACTCTCCACTCGACCCGACTATATAAGTGAGGAAATTTTAGATATTTTGTCGCAATTTGCGGTCAAGACCATTGAGCTTGGACTTCAAAGTATGGACGACGAGGTGCTCCAAAAGAGCAAGCGCGGACACGATTCACTTCAGGCACAAAAAGCTTGCGTAATGATCAAAAAGCGCGGATTTTCGCTCATTGGACAAATGATGATCGGTCTTCCGCAATCAAGTGTCGAAAAAGAAGTTTACACCGCCAAGAAAATTTGTGAGATGGGCGCGGACGGCGCGAGAATTTATCCCACCGTTGTCTTCTATGATACTGAACTTTGCGCCATGATGCAGGACGGAAGATATACTGCACTCACAAACGGCGAAGCGGTTGAACGCACCAAGGAGGCGCTTAAGATTTTTGTGGAAAATGACGTGCCCTGCATTCGAGTTGGTTTGCAATCGGGAGAGAATCTCTCCGACGAGACCTGCGTTGCAGGAGGAGCCAATCACAGTGCCATTGGAGAGCTTTCAATGAGTGCGCTGTATCTCGATAAAATTTGCGAAGAAATTGATAACAAATTTAAGGGACAAATTCCCGAAAATATAGTTATTTATTGCCCCAAGGGTGAAATTTCCAAAATCGTTGGTCAAAAACGAAAAAACATAGAAAAAATTTGTCAAAAATACCAAATAAAGAGAGTAAAAGTTCTTGAAAAAGACGAACTTTTGAGGTATAATATAATAATAACTTATTAATTAATATAATTTATAAGACCTACCTAAAAAGGAGGATGCAACTTTGTACTTAAAGAGCTTAGAGATGCAGGGATTTAAATCGTTCCCTGACAAGACAAAACTCACATTCGAGCACGGTGCTACGGTAATCGTAGGCCCTAACGGAAGTGGTAAATCAAATATCTCGGACGCGATGCGTTGGGTTCTTGGTGAAATTTCGTCCAAGAGCTTGCGTGGAAGCAAGATGGAGGACGTAATTTTCGGCGGTGCGGATTCGCGCAAGCCCATGGGATTTGCCGAGGTTTCGGTAACCTTTGACAACACCGACACTGAAAACCGTCTTGACGCACCCTATGATGAGGTAATTGTAACTCGCCGTTACTACCGCTCGGGAGAAAGTGAATATTTTATAAACAAGAGGGCAGTGCGCCTTCGTGATATCTATGAGCTCTTTATGAACACGGGTATTGGACGTGAGGGCTATTCCATTATAGGTCAGGGTAAAATTGCGGAGATAATTTCCCGTAAGAGCGAAGATAGAAGAAGTATCTTTGAGGACGCCTCGGGTATTGCAAAGTTCCGTCACAAGAAGACCGAGAGCGAAAGAAAGCTCGCGCAGACCGAGGACAATATGACTCGTATCAACGATATCTTCGTTGAGATAAGCGCACAGGTTGGACCTCTTGAGAAGGAAGCTGAAAAGGCAAAGCGAGCTATTGAACTGCTTGAAACGAAAAAGAAGGTTGATGTTCAGCTTTGGTTCTTCGACACCGAGAAGTATAGAAACGATATTGCTCGAATCGAAAATCTCTACAAGCAGTCCAGCTTTGAGCTTGCGGCGGCTGAGGATGCCATTGCTTCATTTGAAGCGCAAAGAGATCATCTCACCGAGATATCTCAAAGCAATCGATACGAGTCCGAGAGATTGCTCACGCTCATTCGCGAGCAAACTGATAAAAATCATAAGCTTGAAAGCACATATCGAGTAAACGAGAATGATGCTTTACATATTCAATCCCTCATTGATGCCAGTGGAGATGCTAAGGATGCTATCCGCGCAAACATTGATGCGCAAAATCGCGAGATTGAAGAACATCTTGCCAAGATCGAACAAATCAAAGAAGAGGCTAAGGTTAAATTCCGCGAGCACGACGAGACCGAGGACGAGATTGCTCGTCTTGAGGGTGAAATTGCTCGTCTTGAAAATGAGATTGACACCGCTTTCTCCGATATGAGAGCGCTTGAATCCGAGGAGATGCAACTCAAGGTGCGTCTTTCCGTTATTGAAAATGCTAAGAGCACGGATAACGACAAGAACGACAGTTTGGTTTGTGAAATGCAGGAGTATGCGCGCATTGATGATGAGCTTACAAAATCTCAAAAGGCAACTGCACGCACCGTTGACGAGTACAACGAGGATATTGCGAGAAGCGACGAGAAAATTGCGGAGCTTACCGAGTCCCTTGATAGAACTCTTCAACAAAAGGAGGGGCTTGACGAGGAGCTTACGGCAAAGAAGCTGCTCTTGCAATCCACAAGACAGAGAATCGACACCTATAAGGCGATGGATGATCAATTCGAGGGCTATAACAACAGTGTTCGATTTGTAATGAAGTCCTACTCCGAGGGCAAACTGGTGGGTGCCGATGGCACAAGTGTTGGCAAGATTCACGGCCCCGTGTCAAAGCTCATTTCCGTTGAAGATAAATATGTTGTTGCGGTTGAGACCTCTCTCGGCGCATCAATTCAAAATATCGTAGTTGAGAATGAGAGTGTTGCCAAGGCTGCGATGCTTTCGCTCAAACGTCACGAGCAGGGTAGAGCGACGTTTATGCCTCTTACTGCCATTAAAGCGCCCAATATTTCCAAGGAATTGAAGGATGCTTCAGGCTTCCGCGGATTTATTGCATTTGCCGACGACCTTGTTACCACCAAGAGTGAATATATGAACGTGGTTTCATATATGCTTGGTCGAATTGCGGTATTTGACAATATAGACAATGCTACCGAGATGGCAAAATCCCTTGGATACAAGGTTCGTGCCATTACTCTTGACGGTCAGCAAATCAACGTTGGAGGTTCATTCACCGGTGGTTCAGTTAAGCACGGACAAAGTATTTTGTCCCGCGCAGGCGAGGTGAAGAAGCTCGAGGAAGAGTGCAAGAAGATCGAGGAGTCAATTAATAAGCTCTCCGAAACACACAAATCCCTTGTTTCCAGCATTGAAAAGGCGGAACGCGAGATCGGTGCACTTGAGGATAGAAAGAAGATTATCGCGCTTATGGCAGGAAGCGAAAACACTAAGCTCCAGCAAATCAACGCGAAAATTGATGCAAACAGAACCCTTATGGAGAAGCTCCAAGAGGATTACGATAATATCGTTAGAATGCGCGAGCGCTACGAAGAGGATTTTGCTACTCTTACGGAGCAAATCGCCGCTTATGACGAAAAGATATCCGCTATTGCGGAAATTCGCAGTGACAAAGACGTTGAAAAGAACACCTTTATTGACAAGAAGGATGAGCTTTCCAATGCCCTCACCGCGATCTACATTCGCATCAATGAGCTTCAAAAGGATATAGAGACCGAAAATCTCCTTATTGAGAAGAATAGAGAGCTTATCGAATCTCTCAAGGGTGATATTGAAGGTCAGGATGAAAAGGTTAAGGAGTACCGCGAAAGACTCGTTGCCCTTGAGGAAGAAAGACGCGCAAATCGCGAGATACTTTCCGAGGGAGAAGCGGCTCTTGCAGCTCTTAACGAGGAGAGAGCGCGTCTTGAGGAAAATGGTACTGAGTATGAGAGAAAGATCAACGCGGTAAACGCAAAGATCAAGGAAAAGACCTCTCAAAAGGACATTCTTTTCAGAGAAAACTCTATTAACGAAAATAAACTTACAAATCTTAAAAATGATTATGACAAGCTCTCAAGCAAGCTTTGGGATGACCACGAGCTCACGAGAAATCAGGCTATGGAGCTTGGATATGAGGAAATCACCGCTGAGGAGCGCCCTGCGCTTGCCAAGCTTCAAACCGAGTGCCGCAACAAATTGCGTGCAATCGGAAACGTAGACCTTGACGCAGTGAATAAATACAAAGAGGTTAAGGAACGCTACGATTATATGGATAAGCAAATCCGCGACCTTACTGCATCCAAGGTTGAGCTTGAGAAGATTATCGCTCAGCTCGACGGTGAGATGAAGACCTCGTTCATTGAGTCATTTAATAAGATTAACGAGAACTTTAATCGCGTGTTCTGCGAGCTTTTCGGCGGCGGTTATGCCGAGCTTCAGCTCACGGATCCCGAGGACGTGCTTAATTGCGGCATTGAGATTAAAGCCGCACCTCCCGGAAAGATTATTAAGAACCTTATGCAGCTTTCCGGTGGTGAGCAGGCATTTATTGCTATTGCACTCTTCTTTGCGGTGCTTCAGGTTAACCCCTC
>JAZRHW010000218.1:0-3958 GCA_045644965.1 Eubacteriales bacterium | reverse complement strand
TTCGGTATAATCAATCGAAAGCTGACGGAAACCCTCGCTCTTGAGATTGATCGTATTAGTTCCGTTTTGCGCTACTACCGCAATAATATCAAGGTTGATGGAAGCGGCAATTACCTTTCCGCAGTTGTGGTCGGTGTGATTGCCCGCAAGCTCGCTTCGGCCTGAAACTGAATAAATATTCACTTCTCGGTCATCACCAAAAATGGATGAAAAGTTATCAAGCGCGGCAAGATAACGCTCTCTTTGAGCATTAATGCTCGCCTTGTCATAGAGGCGGATAAATCTCTTGTCCAAGTCTCCGCCAGCTATTTTTGATTTGATTTCATTGATTTTCATAGTCTTCTCCTCTACGGTATTATTACATAATATTTCAGTTTATTATATCATTATTTTTCGCTATTGACAAGAGCTTTTTTGCAATTTTTTCACCAGTAGTGCCGTCGCCAAAGACAGTGCTTTTTCGGCGCATTGATGACAGTGTCGCATCATCTTCCGAAATCTTTAAAAAGGTTTGCGATACAACGCGCCTTTGAGTTCCCACAAGACAAACATTTCCCTCCTTTAGTGCTTCTTCCCTCTCCGTTTCATCCCTCATGAGAAACACGGGAACACCAAGATATGCAGCTTCCTCTTGAATTCCACCACTATCTGTAATTACCGCAAATGCGCGCGACAAGATATTGTGAAAATCATACACGCAAAGTGGCTCGCAAAGCTCAATATTATCAGTATTCGTGAACACTTCTCGAGCAATATTTCTTATAGCGGGATTGGGGTGCATGGGAAAGACGGCATATATATCATCCCTATTTTCGAGTATATCCCTAATACCGAGCAATGCACTCTTCATTTTATTGCCCAAATTTTCGCGTCGATGGGTGGTGATGAGAATTATTTTGCGAGTTCTTGCATTTTCAAAGATGGGAGAGGTGTATTTTTCATCAAGGGTATATGAAAAAGAGTCGATGACGGTATTTCCTACGGGTTGAGTATGGAATATCCCCTCTTGCGCAAGGTTTTTTACACATTCCTCGGTGGGTGGAAAATGCACGCTGGCCATATTATCAATAGCAACCCGATTAAATTCTTCGGGAAAAGGCTCTTTTTTATAGGTGCGAAGTCCTGCCTCAACGTGCGCGATTTTTATACCTCGGTAAAATGCGGATAGCGACGCGCAAAATGCGGTGGTGGTATCTCCGTGAACGAGGATCAGGTCAAATTTTTCACTTTCAAATAAACAATTAAATGATTCTTGCAATTTTTGGGATAGTTCCCACAGTGATCGCCCTTCTCTCATAACTGAAAATCTTATGTCGGGTTCGATGCCGAAAAATTCAAAAATACCACGGCACATATCCTCGTGTTGACCACTATGGCACACCACAACCTCAAATTGCGGATATTTTTTTAGCTCCCGAACAAGCGGCAGCATTTTTATCGCCTCGGGGCGAGTTCCGATTACAACTAAAATACGCATAACACAACCTCACTTTTTTGGTTATGTTATGCGTATTTATGCTTATTTATGCAACTCAATCATCCTCAAAAATTTCAATGGTGAACTGAGTTCTCTCCGCCTGAGCGCCTCGAATTTCTACGATATAATCAAGGTCGATTCGTCCGTTCTCAAGGAGTGTATTAATAACTTCCTTTGTATTTACACAAATTTCAAAGGGCATATATTCCGTTTGATAGGTGCAAATATGTCTCTTTCCCTTTTCAAAAACGAGAATTGTATTCACTGTGCCATGACGCATCATGGTCACAAGCTCGGGCATATTTCTCTCAAATCTCACCTGTGTATGTGAGCCCTCCATACCCGTAAGCTCGCTTTCGTCATAAGCGATTATAACGCGCTCATCAGTGATGTAAAGCTCGCCCTCGGAGAACATTTCAATTGGGCCCTCGGGCTCTTCGTCAGGAATTTCATCCTCAAGCTCATCCATGGGCTCGCCACCGAGAATTTCATTGAAAAAGCTATCGTTGGATGCCTCTCGGAGTGAAGTGAGTTTTATTCTTATACTTTTCTTAATCATATCTTAAAACAGCTCAATGAGCTCCTTTGTACTCTTTGTGAAATTGCGGATTCCATCGTCGGTTATAGCCGCCATATCTTCAATACGGCAACCGTATTTTTCGGGGATATAGATACCGGGCTCGAATGTTACCACGTTGCCTGTAACGAGCTTTGCACCACGGTCCATACCGGGAGCAAGACGGGGACTTTCGTGAATGAACATGCCCACACCGTGACCGAGTGAGTGGCCAAATCTACCTTCATAGCCTGCACCGTTGATTATATCGCGTGCGATTTCGTCAAGGCGGTAGCATCCGCGCTCTCCGTTTGCCGCTGCCTCAAGCGCCTTTGTTTGTGCCTCAAGAACTGTATAGTAAACCTTCTTAATTTCCTCGTCAGCCTTGCCGAGAACCACAGTTCTTGTCATATCGGAGCAATAGCCGTTATAAACACAGCCGAAATCCATTGTCAAAAATCCGCGCTCAAGCTTTATATTACGAGGTACACCGTGGGGCATTGAGGAAGCAGTTCCGGACACTGCGATAGTGTCAAAGGATGTTCTCTCCGCACCGTTTTTACGCATGAAGAATTCGATTTCAAGCGCTACGTCAATTTCAGTCATATCGGGGTGAAGAACACTGATGATATGAGAAAATGCCGCGTCAGTAATTCTCTGTGCCTCTGCCATATTTTCAAGCTCTTCAGCAGTTTTTACCATTCTCATATCGGTGAGAATTGCGGATGCGCCCTTTTCGTATGCAACTCTTCCCTCCGCTGCCTTTTCAAAGAAGGAGAAGTATTCAAGAGAAAGCTCGCTCTCCTCTACAAGAACCTTCGCTGCGCCATTTTGACAAGCAAGCTCAGCCGCGCATTTAAGGTGGCCTCCCTTGGGAGTAAGGATTTCAAAATCCTCGTGGTTAACTTCATTATTTGCCGCTTCAATATAGCGGAAATCGGTCAAAACATATGCCTTGTTTTGAAAAACAAGCACGTATCCGTCATCAAAATTGAAATTTGTGATATATCTTTGATTGAGGTGGGAAGAAAGCAAAATACCCTCTATTCCCTTTTCTTTCATAATTTTTTGTAATCTTTTAAGCTGTGTCATAAAAACTCCTTATTTTGCGTGTTTTTTGAAATAATGGTTAAGAATGGGTTTTTCAAGCGCCCTCTTAAAGCGGAAAAATGCGTTTTTCTTGTCCTTGATTGGAGGCACAAGAATTGCCCTCATTCCGTTGAATTTGCCTGCACACACGTCGGTAAACACTTGGTCACCGAGAAATACGGTACTTTGTTTTTCACCGCCAAGCTGTGCAAGAGCAAGCTTGATATTCTTGCCAGCGAAAGGTTTTCCGCTTTTGGCAAAGGCGGGAGCGCCTATGTTTTGGTTAAAACGTCTAATTCTATCATCACTTGAGTTGTTTGAAATGAAAGCGAAACCGATTTCATTTTTCGTCAAGCTATCGAGCCAAGAAAGTATCTTTTCGTCGGGTTCCGCTTGCTCATAGGGGGCAAGTGTATTATCAACGTCGATAAGCATTGTTTTTATATTATTCTTTTTCAAAAACTCGGGTGTGATATCACTGAATTTTGAAAAATAAAAATCAGGCGATAAGTAATTAAGCATACCAAAAGCACCTTTCTACAATAGTTAACAATATAATATCAAATTTTGCCCTCAGTTTCAATGCCTTTTGCAAAATTTCCAAAAAAATTCAAAAAATATATAAAAAACCCTTGACATTTGCCGTGTTTTATGATAATATTATTAGGCATTTGAAACGCGAGTGTAGTTCAATGGTAGAATTCCAGCCTTCCAAGCTGGTCGCGTGGGTTCGATTCCCATCACTCGCTCCATTTTTGTGCCTTTAGCTCAGTCGGATAGAGCAACTGCCTTCTAAGCAGTAGGTCGGGGGTTCGAATCCCTCAAGGCACGCCATA
>JAZRHW010000217.1:0-3540 GCA_045644965.1 Eubacteriales bacterium | reverse complement strand
GTTAAAAGACCGCTATTCGTTAAATTACAGTATATAATGCTCTATATTTTTGACAGAGCTTTCTCTACCTCTGCTTTTTCAATGGTTTGCCACTCAAGTCCAGGTATGCTTGTTTGAGGAGAAGACGGCTTTACTAGAGTGTCTACATATGGATAAGGGTATCGCTCAATATTGTCAAAACTTACAGCATATCGATCAACCTGATTTGCAATAGGTGTAAATGAATATTTTTGGTTTCCGTTACTGTCTATGATGCTTTGATACATTAATCCTGTTGTTAGCAAGCCTTGAACGCAGAAATTATATGGAAGATTGGATTCTTCGATGTGTTGTGCCATAAATAACAAATCCTCTTCTAATGTATGGGTAACCGCATGACATATTCTAAAGAAATCAGAAAGCTCAATATAGTCAGAAAGCAAGCATCTTGTAGCATTAATGAGGTATCTGATTTTTTTGTTTGTTTCGGCACGATCTATGTATTCTATCAATCTAAATGGGTTGTCATTTTCTTCACCGCACTTGGTCAATTTTGCCCTCAAATTAGAGCGATCTTCTTCAGATAAAAACACACCATTGATAAAGGCTTCAATTTTTGCCCAAAATAATTGCTCACGAATAAAAAACGGAGATTTCCCTATTGCGAGAATTATTTTACCGATAGCAATAGGATCTCCCAAAATTGCACTTGCACCATCTTCAAGAATATTTAGAGATGCTTCTTTTATTTCTCCTCTATTTATAAGGAGTTTTACTTTGTCAATAAATTTCATAGTATTACGCTCCCTTCTTGATTTGAAAATATTATAGCACAAAAGATATAAAAATGCAAGTGAATATCATTACATCATCACCGTCTTCTCGCTGCCATTGCGGAAGGTGAATACAAGCCTTCCGTCGTTGTGAACGGTGACGCGTTCTATGATGGCGTGGAAACGGATGTCTCTCCATTCGGTGTCAAGGACATCATACTCTCCGATTTCAAAGAGGAATCCGCTGAGTACATCCGCTTTGTATTCCTTTTCGGCTCTCTGCCTTGTAAGAGCCGTATAACGCTTCTGCAAGTCTTGATAGCGTTCGGTAAGGCTCTCATAGGTTTTCGTGTATTCCGTTTGGTCAAGAGCCGTTATCGCATTGGTGGCTATGGTGTTTTCTATCATATGCGCCACGATTTCAAGCTCCTCGGTTAGCTTTTGCAGTTCGGCATCAATTTCCGTGTGGTCGGTGAGTGCCGCCCTTATAAGTCTTCCATCTTCAAACAAAGCCTCTCTGTTTTTCAAAAGAAGGCTTAATGCCACAATGGTGTAATCCTTAAGGGCATCCTCGGTAAGGTGGGGCGTAGCGCATCGGTGTTCACTCTTGAATTTGTGGTTGCATTGCCATATCACACGGCGGTATTGGCTGTTGGAGTGCCATACCTTGGGACCGAATTGTTCTCCGCAATCACCGCAGAATACCTTGCCCGAAAACGGACTTTGACAAGTTGTACGTTTGTTTGCCTCTTTGCGCCTACGGAATTCACCTTGTACTATCTCCCATTCGGTTGGGTCGATAATAGCAGGATGGCTGTTTTCCACGTAGTATTGCGGAACTTCACCCTCGTTGACTTTCATCGTTTTGGTAAGGTAATCGGTGGTGAAACGCTTCTGAAGCCGAGCATCGCCTTTGTATTTTTCGTTCGTAAGGATGCTCTCCACGGTGCTGACTTGCCAAGTTTTCTTTCTGCCCGGTGTGGGGATGCCATTTTCCGTGAGGTACTTTGCGATGTAACAAGGGGTCTTGCCATCAATGAACATTCGGTATATGAGCCTTACGATTTCGGCTTCCTCGGGTACGATTTCAGGCAGCCCGTTTGCGCCTTTGCGGTAACCGAGGAATTGCTTGTAAGGAAGGCTGACTTTGCCGTCTGCAAACTGTTTGCGCTTACCCCAAGTGATGTTCTCGGAAATTGACCTTGACTCCTCTTGTGCGAGGGAGGACATTATAGTAAGAAGAAGCTCACCCTTGGAGTCGAAAGTCCATATATTTTCCTTTTCAAAGAAAACCTCAACTCCGTGTGCCTTAAGCGTTCTTATGGTTGTAAGGCTGTCAACGGTGTTACGGGCAAAACGGCTGACCGACTTCGTAAGTATCAAACTTATCTTCCCGGCAAGGGCATCGGCTATCATTTCGTTGAAGCCGTCACGCTTTTTGGTGTTAGTTCCCGAGATGCCTTCATCGGTATAAACCTTGACAAAATCCCACTCGGGATTGCCTTTTATGTATTGTGTGTAATAATCCACCTGCGCCGTATAGGAGGTTACCTGTTCCTCGCTATCGGTAGAAACACGAGCGTAGCCTGCTACCTTGCGCCTTGTGTTTGCTTGGGTGGATTTTCTTGTATGTTGAGATATTGTAGCAGGGATAACGGTTACGTTTTTTGCCGCCATAGGTATTCCTCCTTTATTTTCTTGAATGTTGCGCCAACGCTTGCTGACGAGCCTTTTCTTTCATCTCTTCCGTCCAGCTCTCTCGACGGGAGCGGTCTTGCCATCGTTTAACGGTTTGTGAGCCATTCTTAAAGCAAAATATCAAGGTGTTGTCCTTTTCGGCTCTAATAGCCGTTAAATCACTGATAGATATATTTGAAGTCAGTTCATATAGTATGCTTTCTGGGATTGCTTTTGAATCGGCACAAGCCTTCTTGCCGTGGATGTTGTATGTGGAGCATATCCACACGATGCCCGTTGCCGTGGTTTTGCGCTTATAGTGCTTTCCGCAGTTTGCGCATACGATAAGCCTTGTAAAAGGATAGGTTACGGTGCTTGGCTTTTTGCCTGAGTAGTGTTCGGCTCGTCTTACCAGTTCTTCTTGCACCGCCTCAAAGGTGGCAAGGTCGATAATAGCTTCGTGCGTATCAACGGCGTGGTATTGCGGATACTCTCCGTTGTTTTGCATTTTACGCTTGGTGAGGTGATTCTCGCGGTAAGTCTTCTGCAATATGAGGTTGCCCGTGTAATTGTAGTTCCTTAAAATCTTGAGGATTCCTTCAACGCGCCACGGCTTTCCGGTTCTTGTGAGAATACCATCCTCGTTAAGACCTTTCATAATTGCAGTAGATCCCAAGCCGTCAAGGTATTCTCGGAAGATGCGTTTTACGATTTCTGCTTCCTCGGGGACTACTGCGAACTGTCCGTTCTGAAAACGATAGCCAAGGATAAAACCACTCCAAGGCTTGCCGTTCTCAAAATTCTTACGTATGCGCCATTTCATATTCTCGCTGACCGAAAGGCTTTCTTCTTGAGCATAGGATGCAAGAATTGTGAGCATCAACTCTCCGTCTGCGCTCATCGTGTGGATATTCTGCTCTTCAAAGTAAACGTCCACACCGAGCGCCTTTAATTCTCGCACCGTTTCAAGGAGTGTAACCGTATTCCTTGCGAAACGGCTGATCGATTTGGTAATCACCATTTGCACGGTGCCTTTACGGCATTCAGCAAGCAGCCGTTGAAAATTCTCACGGTTGTCCTTCGTGCCGGTAAGAGCCTCATCGGCATAAAC
>JAZRHW010000216.1:0-11571 GCA_045644965.1 Eubacteriales bacterium | reverse complement strand
ATTATTTTATAAAAATGAAAAAAAGTGATTGATATATTGAATAAATTGTGTTAATATTATCATAGGAAAATATTTTTTTACAAAGGTTATTTTATGAAAATAAGATCACTTGTGGCCTTAAGTTTGATGTTAATTTCATTTCTTTTTCTGTTTTCTTGTGATAAAAATGGAGACAAGAACTTAAATAATGGAATTTTAGCAAACGAAGAGGTTGTATCATCAATCAGGCAGGAGCTTGAGGATAAGGAAAATGCGCTTTTAGCCAATCCCGGAGATGTTTTTTGGACAGCATCGGGTTCTCTTTGGCATTCTACATACACTTGCAGTTATCTTTCGAGATCGAATACCATTTATCACGGGACTCTTGAGGCGGCAAAGCTCGAGGGGAAAACAAAATCCTGCGACCGTTGCGGAGCCGGTAATGGAAATTTAGAAAGCATATACGAGCAAATTGAAAACAATCAGCTTGTTGCCGGTGACGTTTTCTTTGTCAAAGACAAAAACACTTGGCACAGTACCGATCAGTGTGAGGAATTATTAAATTCGGATAAAATATATCACGCCAACCGAGCGCTTGCTATGGCGCTTGGCAAAACTGAATCCTGCGAAAAATGTGGGAGAGAAAAGTGAGGTAATTATGACTATTAAACTTGCCCAAAAAAGAGATCTTGACAAAATTATGCAAATAATAGCTGACGCGCGAGAGAGTATTGGCCGTCTTGGTATTGACCAGTGGCAATACGGTTATCCCACACGTGAAAGTGTTAAGGAAGATATTTCTCTTGGCCGTACTTTTGCGGTTGTGGACGGTGATGATATATGTGCTACCTTTGCTCTCATTTTTAACGGCGAGCCCACATATAAAAAGATTTACTGTGGCGCGTGGATTGGTGATGGCGAGTATATAGCCCTTCACAAGATTGCTATCGACAGCGCTCATAGAGGAAAGGGTACTGCGCGTGAGATTATGGAATACATAGAGGCATACGCGAGGGAAAACGGCTATGTGAGCGTAAGAGTTGATACTCATCACGGCAATCTTCCCATGAGAAGGATGCTTGAGAAAAACGGCTTTGAGTACTGTGGAACGATACACCTTCTTGACGGACAGCCGAGAGTTGCTTATGAAAAATTAGTATAGGTGAATTATGGCGGATAAAAACAATTCTATAAAAATAATCGCTCAAAATAAAAAAGCGTATCACGATTATTTCGTTGACGAAAGATACGAGGCGGGCGTTGAACTTTTTGGCACAGAGGTCAAGAGCATTCGCGCAGGCAAGGTGAACGTCAAGGAATCATATTGTGATATCAAGGACGGCGAGGTTTATGTGGTTGGTATGCACATAAGTCCATATGAACAGGGAAATATATTCAATAAAGACCCCATGCGTCCGAAAAAACTCCTTTTGCACAAGCGCGAGATATTAAAGCTTTTTGGACTTGTATCTCAAAAGGGTTATACGCTTATTCCTTTGCAGGTCTATCTTAAAAATTCTCGTGTTAAGATTGAAATTGGTCTTTGCCGCGGTAAAAAGCTTTATGACAAGCGTGAGGATATGGCTCGAAACGACGCAAAGCGCGATATGGAACGCGCGTTCAAATCAAGAAATGACTAATTTGGAGAATTGATATGAAAATCAGCTTCGATAACCAAAAATATATTGAATTACAATCCAAGCATATTAGGGATAGAATTGCTCAGTTTGGCGGCAAGCTCTATCTTGAGTTTGGCGGCAAGCTCTTTGACGATTATCACGCGAGCCGTGTTTTGCCGGGATTTAAGCCCGATTCCAAGCTTCAAATGCTTCTTCAATTAAAGGAGAAGGCGGAAGTAGTTATTGTTGTAAACACTGACGATATTGAAAAGAACAAAATACGTGGCGACCTTGGAATTACCTACGATCTTGACGTTCTTCGTCTTATAGACGCCTTCCGTAATGTAGGTCTTTATGTTGGAAGCGTCGTGCTTACAAGATTTGAATCGGTTCATCCCGCGGTGGCAAAGTTTGAGCGAAAGCTCACTGAAGAGGGAATTAAGATTTATCATCACTACACTATAAAGGGATATCCCTCCAACGTTGAAAAAATTGTTAGTGATGAAGGTTTTGGCAAAAACGAATACATTGAAACCGAACGTGAGCTTGTAATTGTAACAGGTCCCGGCCCGGGAAGTGGAAAGATGGCGGTTTGCCTCTCCCAGCTTTATAACGATAACAAGCGCGGTGTCAAGGCGGGATATGCGAAGTTTGAGACTTTCCCGATATGGAACAAGCCCCTGCGCCACCCCGTTAACCTTGCTTATGAAGCGGCTACGGCTGATCTTAACGACGTAAATATGATTGACCCTTATCATCTTGAAAAATATGGCGAGATGGCGGTGAATTATAATCGCGACGTTGAAATTTTCCCCGTACTTGATGCGATATTCAAGGGCATTTATGGCGATCAATCGCCGTACTTTTCGCCTACGGATATGGGTGTTAATATGGTCGGCAACTGCATTATTGATGACGAGAATGTTATTGACGCGTCCAAGCGCGAGATAGTGCGTAGATATTTTGACGCTCACTGTGCTTGTCGAGATGACGATAACGAAAGAAATAGAAATGCGGTTCAAAAAATCGAGTTGCTTATGCAACAGGCGGGAATAACCAAGAATTATCGAAAAGTTGTTGAAGCGGCTAAAAACAAGAGCGCCGAATGTGGCGCACCGGCAGCGGCTATCGAGCTTCATGACGGAAGAATTATTACTGGTAAAGCTACCGAGTTGCTTGAAAACGTTTCCGCTATGCTTCTCAATGCATTGAAAGAGATTACAAGTATTCCTGACGAGATTCATCTCCTTGCGCCCGAAGTAATAGGCCCTGTTCGTGAGCTTAAATGTCAGTATCTTTCAAGAACTTATAAGAAGCTCAACGTAAACGAGATTTTGATTGCGCTCTCAATCAGCGCGCACACCTCGGCAACTGCGGCATATGTTCTCAAACACTTGCCCTCACTTGCGGGCTGCGACATTCACTCCACTGTAATGCTCCCAAGCGCGGATATCGAGGTTCTCAAAAAACTCGGACTTAACGTCACCTGCGAGCCGAAGTATCAGATTAAAGAGATTTTTATTGGATAAATAGAAAAGCACTTGCATTTTTTTGCAAGTGCTTTTGTCTTTTCGTGGACTCGACGCGTAACCCGGTATTTTAATGGAGCAGGGGAGTTGGGGATAAGTTTCAACCTTTCCACGACTGAGTAATATCAACTAACACGAAAAACCAACCATAAAAAAACCAAACACCTGCATAGAACGTAAAGTTTACTATGCAGGTGTTTTTATACTAATTGTTTTGTTTGGCGGTGTTGAGGGTAGAAATCAAAATTCTTTTTATTTCTAAACAATCGGTCAAAAGGGAATTTCCCTCTGACTCAGTTAGATAATCGGACAATATAAGAAGGCGTAACCAATAATAAAGAATAGAGAAAAAAGAAGAAATAATAATACAAAAGCGCCAAATAAATCTATCTGACATTTTTATTTATTCTTTATTATTTCTTCGTTCTTCTTTTAGCCACTTCAGTGGCGCTTTTGGTGGACTCGAGGAGAATCGAACTCCTGTCCGAAAACCTCTTGATATGACCTTCTCCGTGGGCAGTCAGTTTTTATTATTTCCCACTATGCGTCGCCAACTGACAGGCAACGCGTAGTCCGTAGCACCTTTGTGCTTGATCGGTTCAGGTGCGACCGCCGATGCAAGTTCACCACTACGATGACGCTCAGTCCGCAGTCGTGGTCCTCTGCGGAGGAACGGGTGACCCGCAGGTCACAGCACTGCTAATTGAAGCGCCCGAGGGCGCATCAATTAGGCAGCCATAGCAACAGTATTGTTGTCGTTTATTTTTTAAATTGAGCAGTTATCGGGATTACTCAGCCCGCCACGCTTATCATACCTCAAAATCCCCGTCGAAACCATTACGAGCCCGTGTATGATGATTAATGATATCATATTTTATTAAAATAATCAATAGATTTTTGTCAAAAACAAATTTTTCTTGCTATTTTTATGGAAGTATGGTATCATAAACGAAAGAGGTGATATTATGCTTTTTAATATATTCAAAAAGAAAGAAAAAAAGAGTGAGTGGCCCGAGGAGGCGAAGTACAAATTCCGCGATTTCGTTAGATTCCGCCACCGCGGTGATCTTCGCCACGGATTCGTTCACGAGGCGCGCGTTGAAAATGGAGTTGTTCTTTACACCATTCAAATGGGCGGCGAATGTCCCACCTTTGTATATGATTACAAGGAAGAGAGCATTGTTGGGCTCATAAATCAATAAAAAACACGCTTCGGCGTGTTTTTATTTTGCTTTTTTGTTGAATTTTATCATTTTTTATGGTATAATGTCATATATTTTCTTGAGGAGTGATTTTTATTAGATATATATTAATTTCCATTTCCGTTTTACTTGCCGTCATATTGATGGCAGGTTGCACCTTAAATGTGCCTCAAACGGATGAACTCAGCTTGAAAAATGCTGATTTTATAGCTTCCGCAAACATTGATCATTCGAATTTCTTTCGTTTTGACAATACGCTTGTTTTATACACTTTTGATTTTCCGCGAAACGAGTATGGCTATGAGCTGCTTGTAGAGAAGAATTCGAACTATGTTATTGATCGAGGCGCGCGCCTTGACATTACACCTGACACATATATTTTGAGTGGTCACGGTGAGGCGGCTGAATTTTTGAAGCAAGTTCAAATTGGCGATATTGTTAACATTGAACGCAATGAGCTTACAGTTTCAAGAGATTTGAAAATTTCAAATCTTAAAAAATTAGAGGTTGAAAATCGCAGAGTTGACAAGATAATCGAGCAAAAGAAGGCAGAACTTTACGATCTCAATTACGAATTGATCGAGCAAATTGACCTTCTTTTTGGTGATGCTTATGATGATTACGAGCGATATTTCGACGGTGAAATTGAACTTAGCGTGGCAAAAGAGAAAATTGACTATGCCATGAGCTTGATTGACATGAAATATGCTCTCACGCTTGAGTCCTACGCGGTGGACGGAAGGGGAATATGGCATCGTCCAAATGCTTCCGCCATTGACGAAACTACGCTTGAGGGAGTTCGTGAGTTTGCTTCATACCTATATGATATGGGCATAAATACCCTTTACGTTGAGACCTTTTGGCACGGAATGACTACGTATTATAGTGATGTGATTGGATGTCAGCATCCGAGAATGGCTCAGTATAATTACGGAGAATACGGAAACGATTATATGCTTGCGCTAATTTCCGAATGTCATAAATTAGGCATTGAGGTGCATGCGTGGGTTGAATTGCTCAGTGCAAGTTCATATTACGGTATTAAGTCTCCTGCTGTAAAGGACGAGTGGATTTATTCCGACTCGACCGGTGACAAATCGGGTGGATATTTAGATCCAACCAATCCCGAGGTGCAAGAATTCCTTGCCGCCATTATAACCGAAATGGTACAAAAATACGATTTTGACGGCATCAGCTATGATTACATACGATATGCCGAAATCTATTATCTCGATGAATATATTGATAACGGATTTACTGAATATTCCGTAAATGCTTTTTCAAAGCAATATGGATATACGGGCGGAAATCTTATTGAGGATCTCAAACATAATACTCGCCTTCGCGCACAGTGGCACGAATTCAAGCAAAATGCAATTACGGCTACAGTTAAAAATATGACCGACCTTATTCGCTCATTGGATTCTAAAGTTATCATATCCTCAAGCCCATATGGTTATATCTATGAGGCCAAGGCGGTATATATGCAGGACATTGACGTGTGGCTTAAAAACGGGTATCTTGACGTGATTTTGCCCATGATTTATACGGAAAATGTTGATCTTTTACACGAAAGTGCGGCAGTTTTTAACAACTATTTGCCAAAGGTATTGCAATATACGGGAATATCTCCGCTTTATAACGGTGATACTATCAGAAAAAATCAAGAGCTTATTGGAGCAACCAAAACCTTGAATATATGCGGTGTATCGTTCTTTGCAACCCAAAATTACATAGTTAGAAACGATTATTATGCCGAATATATTATGACTATTTTGAAAAACTCAACTCATAGTGGCAGGGCAGTAACTCCTACCTCGGATGCTAAAGTGGTCGTGGGTGCTTGGAAAGATCAGTTTTTTGATAGATGTGATAGAATCTATTATAGTGTGATGAATGATAGCGAGATAGCAGTGATTAAAAATTTTGAAAGAGCTTTGGATAGCGCTGACGATGTTAACGAAGTGCTCGGACTCCTCACAAAATTGAGATCAGACATTCAGGATTTTGAAAACAGTGCGCTCAAGTCTAGAATTACTGAGAGTATTGATTATATCTCAGCAATTCTTGAAGCAAACCTTGTAAGAAGTTCTAGATAATAATTTTTGATATTCAAATAAAACAAAAAGGAAAATGCGCTTGTATTTTCCTTTTTGTTGTGTTATACTAAATTTAGAAAAAATGCGAAAGGAAAGGTACAAAAATGAGCAGAAGATTTAGAATGACTACGGCTCTTGACGTTGATGATGTATTGCTTGAATGCGTGCCTTATGCTATAAAATTAGCTAACGAGAAATACAATTTTGATCCGCCGCTTACGATTTACGAGGTTGACCGTTGGGGGAAGCTCGGAACACGCGCGGACGTTATATTTGAATTCTTTACTGAAGAATTCTTTAGAACCCAGCCCGTAATCGCGGGCGCGAAGGAGTTTGTTCGCAAGCTTTCTCAAATGACCGAGGTATTTATTTGCACGTCGGTATATCCTCAATTTATGAGCATTCGCGCCGAGGTAATTATGAGGGAATTTCCCGAGATCCCGCCCGAAAACATCTATATGGGTTCACGAAAGGATAAACTCAACGTTGATATCCTTTTTGATGACGGTATGCACAACGTAATCAATTCCAATGCCGCGTATCCCATTTTGATGCGCCGTCCGTGGAATCAGAGCGCAACGGGAATGCTTGCGGTTAACAACTATGATGAGTTTTTGAAGCTTGTTGAAGTTATCAGTACAAGCTACTCAACCATAAGAGACGATAACAAAAACCCCTCAATCGTTGCACTTGTTGGGCCTTCGGGATCGGGCAAGACCAAAATTGCGGGAAAATTACTTGAAAAATGTGATAAATTCGAAAAATTGCTGAGCTACACCACGATTGACCCCACGGCAAAGGCCGAGGACGATTGGTATAACTACGTGGACAAGAAGGAGTTTTTCGACATGATGGAAAACGGTGAACTTTTTGAGTCCACCATGTACGCAGGACACGGCTTTGGCTCCAAAAAGAGCGACGTAGACGAGCTTATCGGTAAGGGAAAGACCGTTCTTGCCATTATGGATATTTGCGGAGCAATGTCACTCAAAACTCACTACAAGGACGTAGTTACCGTATACGTTAAAAGGGAGAAGAGGGAATTGCTTGCCTCTATTCTTGAGAAAAATAGCACAAACGAGGACAAGGTCAACCGTATAATTTCAATTGATGACGAGCGCAGAAATGAAGAAATTTGCGACTACGTTATTGAAAATAACGGAGACTACGACGAGACGGCTTACAAGCTTATAAAACTTTTATTCTAAAATTAAAAATCCTGACCATTGGTCAGGATTTTTTGTTTATTTTGTTTCGGTAGATTTGTTGCGTTTTTCGGTGATCTTGTTTTGTATGTAGTATACCGCATAAGCAATTGCCGCACCGATAAGCAATCCGCAATACACGTCAGTTGGGAAGTGAACGAAAACATAAAGACGTGAAAGTCCCATGAGTATAGCAAGAGCTACCGCCACCTTTCCGATTTTTTTGTGGTGCAGGAAGATAGTGAATGCTGCCGCCATGGAAGAAACGGAGTGCCCCGAGGGGAAGGAGAACTCGGAGGGATCGCCAACGAGTTTTATTGACTCCCAAAATTCAAGTGGAACTAAATAGCAGGGGCGGTCTCTCGCAATAATGTTTTTGAGCGCGATATTGCAAATGAGAAGCCCTAAGAGCAAGGAAATAAGCACGAAAAATCCGCACTTTCTATATTTTTTAAATATCATCATTACAAGGCCGATCACAATCCACATAATAGCCCACTCCCCGAGAGTTGTGTAGAGAGGAACTATAAAGTCAAAAAATTCGCCTCGTATCTCTTGTATTCCGTAGAGTATTTTCCAGTCAAGAGCCCAAAGCAGCAAGCCAACGGCAACGATTGCAAAAGCCCAAAGAGCGAGTTTGATATAATATTTTTTATCACGGGTGGATGTAGTAAGCATACTTTTTCTCCTTTATTTAAAATATTCGAGTAATTCTTCGGGACTGTTAACTATTTCCTCGGCTCCGTGGTGCACAAGCTTTGTTTTTGTTGCGTATCCCCAAGAAACGGAAAGTATGTCTATTTCCGCATTATTTGCTGTCAAGATGTCAATATCACTGTCACCGATTAGCATACATTCATAATGCTCCACGCCGAGAGCTTCAATTACTTTTTTAGCAATAGTGGGAGAGGGCTTGGCGGGAACACCGTCGAGTGAGCCGCAGGCAATTTCGCATATGCCCTCGGGCAAGAGTTGACGTACAAGAGCTTTGACATACTCGTCCTGCTTGTTGGAAAGGACGGCTATCTTGTAATATTTGGAAAGCTCCCAAACGACCTGCTCCATTCCGTCATAGAGATGGTCAGTTTGCATATATGTTTTGGCGTAATTTTTATTGTATAGCTCAAGCGCCCTGTCTACAATGGAGGGGTCATGCTCGCGCGCCTCGCGTGGTATTGCCTCGGAGACTAGATGACGTGGACCGTGATTTATATATCCGCGCACCTCTTTCTCAGTATGAGAGGGGAGAGAAAGCTCTTCCATCGTCATATTTATTGCCTCGGTTATTGCGGGAATAGTATCGGCTAAGGTGCCGTCAAGATCAAATATCAATGCTTTTATATAAGAACGCATAAAAATCCTTTCAAAAAGTATTCATGTACCCATTATAGCATAGTTTATCGGTTGTGTCAAACAGGAAATTGTCAAAAGAGACAAAAAAATGTTTAAAATAAACGAAAATTCCGTAAAAATAACTATATTATATTTTAGAAAAAAATGTTATAATAGATTAGTTATTCTTGATTAATATAAGGAGATATAAAAGTGGTAAGAGAAGATTTAAGAAATATTGCTATTATAGCACACGTTGACCACGGCAAAACAACTCTCGTTGACCAGCTTCTTAAGCAGGGTGGTATTTACCGCGAGAATCAGGCAACTGAAGAGCGCGTAATGGACTCAAATGACCTTGAGCGAGAGAGAGGTATTACAATTCTTGCAAAGAATACTGCGGTTAACTACAACGGCGTAAAGATAAATATCATTGACACCCCCGGCCACGCGGATTTTGGTGGTGAGGTAGAGAGAATTCTCAAAATGGTAAACGGCGTTATCTTGCTCGTTGACGCTGCAGAAGGCCCCATGCCCCAGACACGTTTCGTACTTCAAAGAGCGCTTGAGCTCAACCATAGAGTTATCGTAGTTGTTAATAAAATAGACAAGCCCGATGCCCGCATTTCCGAGGTAATTGATGAAGTTCTTGAGCTTCTTATCGACCTTGGTGCAAATGACGAGCAGCTTGACAGCCCCATGCTTTTCTGCTCCGGTAGAGCAGGAACTGCAAGTGAGGATATGGATGAGCAGGGAACTGACTTAAAGCCCCTTTTCAATAAGATACTTGATTATATTCCTGCGCCCGAGGGCGACGATGAAGGCGACCTTCAGTTGCTCATTTCATCCATTGACTACAATGATTTCGTAGGACGTATCGGTATCGGACGTGTTGAAAGAGGTACAATTAAGCAGGGTCAGGAAGTAATGATTTCCAACTTCCACTCCAAAGCAGCACCCAAGAGAGCAAAGATTATTTCTCTCTACCAAATCAACGGTCTTGGCAGAGTTCAGGTTGAGAAAGCAAGAATTGGTGATATCGTGTGCTTCTCCGGTGCTGAAAATATCACTATCGGTGATACTATCACTTCTACTACTTGCATTGAACCCCTTGAATTTGTAAAGGTGAGCGAGCCCACAATGGAAATGACATTTGCCGTTAACGATAGCCCCCTTGCAGGTCAAGAGGGTAAGTTCGTAACAAGCCGTCAAATTCGTGATCGCCTTTATAGAGAGCTTCTTAAGGACGTTTCTCTCCGCGTTAGCGACGGTGATACAACCGACTCCTTCAAGGTAGCGGGCAGAGGTGAAATGCACCTTTCAATACTTATCGAAAATATGCGCCGTGAGGGCTTTGAGCTTATGTGCTCCAACCCCAGAGTGCTTTACAAGGAAATAGACGGTGTTAAGTGTGAGCCCATGGAAAGAGTAACACTTGACGTGCCCTGCGATTACGTTGGCTCCGTTATCGAAAAGCTCGGACGCCGTAAGGGTGATCTCATTGAGATGGTTCCCATTGGAACTCGTATGAGAGTTGAGTATTCCATTCCTTCACGTTGCCTCTTTGGTTACCGCTCCGAATTTTTGACCGATACACGCGGTGAGGGTCTTATCAACACTCTCTTTGATGGCTATCAGCCCTACAAGGGTGAGGTAACAATGAGATTTACAGGTTGCCTTATCGCAAGTGAAAACGGTGAAACAACTAGATATGGTCTTTATAATACTCAGGAGAGAGGACATCTCTTCGTTGGTCCTCAAACAAAGGTTTATGAGGGTATGATCATTGGTGAGAATCCCAAGAACGACGATATTGCAGTTAATCCCTGCAAAGAAAAGCATCTCACTGCTATCCGTTCCACAGGTGCGGATGAAAAGCTCCTTCTCACACCTCCCAAAATTTTCAGCTTGGAAGAGGCGATTGAGTACATTAACGACGACGAGCTTATCGAGGTAACACCCAAGTCAATCCGACTTCGTAAGAAGATCCTCAACACCGAGCTTCGTATGAAGGCACAAATGAGAGCAAGACGCGGAATTATTGATATTAAATAAAACAAAAAAGCACGGAATTTTCCGTGCTTTTCTTTTATAACATTATTTCCACCGCTTCGCCAAAGGGAAGTGAGTAGATGAGAATTTTGTCGGGGCGTTTGCCAACAAAACGCTCGATTGCCATTGAGTAATATGCAAGCTGCATTCCGTGGCGCGCCTTCATTTTGGATTTTAGGAGTGCTTCGTCACGCATCTCCTCGGGAGTAAGGTAATCGGTCTTGTAGTCGCAGAGGATTACGTTGCCGTTCTCGTCCTCAAAGAAGAGGTCAATAACACCCTGAACAAGAATTTCCTCGCCATTGACGTCACTTTTGAAATCCTCGTCCTCGGTGAAATGAGAAGCAGGGAGCAAGATGTTGAATCTTTGCTCGCGATAGGTCTTTTTAGCATTTTTGAGAAGCTTATAAAATTCGCTTTCAAAGAATTTTTCAATTTGGCGAATATTGATAAGCTCCGCAATCTGCGGTGCGATAAATCGTTTATCAACAAGGCGGTCAAGCTCTGCACGAGCACCGTTTTTCTCCGCATTTTCAAAGTCGCAGAACTGCAAG
>JAZRHW010000215.1:0-4307 GCA_045644965.1 Eubacteriales bacterium | reverse complement strand
CCTTCTTGAAAAATATGCAGGCGCTCTTCCCACATGGATGGCTCCCGTTCAGGTTAAGATGCTTCCCATGGGCGACGCACAAATTGCTTACTGTGATGAGCTCTCTCGCCGTCTCACAGCTCTCGGTATACGCAACGAGGTTGATAGAAGAAACGAGACAATTGGCTACAAGATTAGAAATGCACAGCAAGAAAAGGTTCCCTACATGCTCGTTGTGGGCGGTAAGGAGCTTGAAGCAGGTACTGTTGCGGTTCGTTCTCGCAAAGAGGGCGACATTGGCGCTATGAGTGCTGACGAGTTCATTCTCAAGATTGCTAAGGAAATTGCCGACAAGGTGAGATAATTAACTAAAAACAAAGGACACTCAACTGAGTGTCCTTTTCTTTATATGCCAAATATTCCTTTAACAAATATGTAGATTCCGATACAAACGAGAATTACACCGCCGAAGACGGTTGCCTTGTTTGAAAGCATATTGCCGAACTTTTTGCCCGCCCAAACGCCGAACATACAAATAATGAATGTTACAATCGCTATAACCGCCACGCAGGTGAGCGCCTCGGCAAAATTGTATTCGCCAATATCAAGCCCAACAGTGAGCGCGTCGATACTTGTGGCAATTCCCTGCACTACAAGTCCGCCAAGACCAACCGCACAATCCTCGCAATCGCAATTCTTGTGAAGTCCCTCGTAAATCATCTTACCTCCAATATAGGAAAGAAGTGCGAGCGCTATATAGGGGATGAATTTGGAAAACTCGTGGAAATATTCGAGAACGGTATGCACCGCCACCCATCCAAGAAGGGGCATAAGCGCCTGAAAGAATGCAAAAATGCCCGCGATGGTGCACATTCTTCCGATTTTCATTCTCTTTTCATTCATTCCATTGGCGAGAGATACGGAAAAAGCATCCATAGCAAGTCCAACGCCAAACATTATACTTACGGCAAAAAATTCAAAACCCATTTTGTTTCTCCTAAAAAATAATACAAGGGGGATTATACCATATTTAACTGAATTTGTCAATCGAAAAATGTTAAGGTTGTAGTAAGTAGTGTAAATTTTGATTTATCGCGTTCTTAGCCTTCTCCAGCGGAGAAGGGGGACCATCTTTGATGGTGGATGAGGAGAGCACCATTTAGTATAAACATACGGCTCTCTTGTAAAACAAAAACCTTGATTTCTCAAGAAATTTCATTGTGTTAATAAACGATATTTTGTTAAGAAAGACTATTATTTGTACAAACCGTATTCTCCTCATCCACCGCCATCGCGAACCCCCAAAACTCAACTGCGCTCGTTTTTGGGAACCCCGAACGCGGTCCCCCTTCCCCGCTGGGGAAGGCATGGTTAAATCCCAATATATCGGCTAATCAACTCAAAAAGGCGGAGGAGCTCCGCCTTTTGTTTTATTTACTTTTGATAAGTTGTTTTAGAGGTTTGATAAATTCATTTGGATAATACTCAACGTGGACGTTTCCGTATCTCTCGGTATGAAGCCAACGCGGTTCACCGTAGATAGCGAATATCATCCATACTGCCCAGTTGAACTGTCTTTCGTCGTTATACGCCTTAGCATATTCCTCGTTCTCAAAAATCTCGATTTGAATGAAATCGTGGTTTTCATAATATTCCTCGCCTGATTTGAAAATCGTCAAGGAGCAAATGCCGCCCTCGATATAGCTGCTATGCGTGTGGCTAACACTATATCCCGCGTCCTCGTAAGCCGCGATTATCTCGTCGCAAGTAAACTCTACACCATCCGCGCTATCGCAGGCGGTCAGGGGCAATACAAACACAAGTAGAAGCAAAAATGCAATCAGTTTTTTCATATTATTTTTCTCATTTACTAATCAAGTCAAGCAGACTTCCCTTTGTGAGCTTATATGTGCTCGTCACACCGTCCTTTTCAAGTGTGAATATATCGTTTGCGTGAATATATATCGTTCCGAAATCCGTTTCAATGCGGTATTGGGGGACGGCTTCATCAAGACCGCCAAGGTATTTTACAAATTCAAGAGTTGAGATATCCGCGGTGCCAATTGCCTCGTCGGTATAATTGTCATACACCGTTCCCTTTTCGCTCGCAACGAAGGAGAAAGTGTGCACGGTTGTGGTAAACGTGCCAATGTACGGAACCTCGGTAGTGAGATATTCCCTACCGTTGTATGTGAAAATGTTTCCGTCAACAGCGAACTCATATTTTGTGCCGTCATAAAGCTCAATTACCGCTGTGGTCATTGTTCCCTTCTTTGCATCAACGGGTGTAGGAACATCCGTCAAGACAAGCTCCGCCCTGCGATATCTATTGATTTCGTATGAAATTACGTTTACATTTGTTGTGGTGTGATGTGTTTTGATGGTTCCGTTTTCCGCTCCGAACGGTTCGGAAATAACGGTAAGTGATGCAACGGATTCCGCATCAAGCTCCACGAGCCACTCATAAGCTTCGGTGAACTTAGTTATTATGGGATTTGCCCCGTCTTTGGAGGTAACTTGAACGTCTATCTCAATATTAAAATCGGGCATTACAAATTTGTATTCGAGGTAGTCATCATATTCCGCAGTCATAGGAAGCTCGATTCCGTTGGCATAGAGCTTGATATCAACACCCTCTATCTTGTATGCTTGAATTTCGCAGAGCATACCGTCCCTACTGCTTGACGGTTTTACCTTAAGATAAGCTGAATTATTGAGATAGGAGATATCGTTAAACCTTGAATCCTCTCGATAAAGCTCGGTTGCAGTGTACTCACAGTATTTGCATTTTTGCAATCCGCAATATACGTTTGTGCCTGCGATAATATATTCACCAATATTCTCGGGATAGTGCCTATCGTAATCGCAGGGAACGAATCTCGCTCCCGAAATGCCCGTGGAATAATTCAAACAAATAACTGTATTGTAGGTGAACATTGTATATTTCAAGCGCTCGGGTTGGCTGAGCCTATCAAT
Source organism: Eubacteriales bacterium (assembly GCA_045644965.1). Taxonomy (GTDB): domain Bacteria; phylum Bacillota; class Clostridia; order Oscillospirales; family CAG-272; genus RGIG4608. The sequence continues at coordinate 1,352 of JAZRHW010000215.1, read as the reverse complement.
CCCTATTAGCTCGTACTCCGAATATCGATACTCAGGAGCTACCTCACCGTCGGTGCTGAAGATGAATATATGTTCCGTGTCGTCATACTCCGTTAAATACTCAAGTGGAGCATACTCGTAAAAGGTTAGGAAAAAGATAACCTCATTTCCAAAACCGTAAGCATACGCAGGAGTATAAATATCCTCCTTTGCAACAAGGAATTTCGCAAGCTCCTCGACGTAGGCGGCATATTCCTCATCCGTGAGGTTGAGGTAGAGTGTATCCCCCTCAACGAGATAGGAGCTCTCAAGATTTGGTTGGGGCATACCCTCAAGCTTGTTGCTTGCGAGCACTTCGTCGCTGAAAAAGGTGTCCTTTTCCCTCTTATCAAATAAGCAAGAGGTGAACATTGTAAGACAAATTACAAGTACGATACACAAAAATAGTATTTTCCTCATCATGCGCCCTCCTTTTTTATTGAAAGAATCTTATTTTACAGGGTCAATGTAATATAAAACAACATAATCTCCATCGTTGTTATAGGTGGAAAAGACCTCGCCCTCTCTTACCTCGTCAAGAATGGTGTAACTTCCGTCCGCCTTGATATGAATGGCGTAAACCGCGGTAGTCTCTCCAATGGGGTAATATACAAACTCGTTGAATACAACTCCCAATACGTCGCCCTCTCTAGCAACAGTTGCGGGGTGCAAGCCCTCGGTGTTGCCGCCTCTTACCTCGGCTACGATCTCATCAAGAGTCATACCCTGCTCTCGCTTGTAATTGTAGAAGGTATATTTTACGTCGCGGAAGGTGAAAATGAGCCAGCTTCCGTCGCTTTGCTTGATGCAGTCCGCTTTGAAGCTCTCGCCATTATCAAAGCTCACATTTACTACCGTATAGTTGCCAACGTGCTCAAAGGTGTAAGTGCCGTCAAGCGCCTCACCCTCATATGTGCTAAAACTAACCTTGCCGTCCTCGGTAAAGTCAATACTTGTTCTATTAAGATCAGCATACGCGAAGGGGTAGATTATGGACGCCTGCGAGAAGCCGAAGGTGCGTTCAACACCGCCGATAAAGGTGCTTTTTTTCACGTAGCTGGAAAGATACCACGTTTCACTCGCGGGCTCGCATCGGCAAGCAGTCAAGAGCGAGAGAGCGAGGATCATTATAAGTATTAAGGCTATTTTTCTTGTTTTCATATCTAAACTCCTAAAGAAATATTAATCTATATTAATGATAACATATTTTCACGGAAAAAGCAATTACGTTGCGAAAAAAAGTAAAATATAAAAAAACAAGAATTTTACTCAAAAGCCCTTGACAAACGGGTAAAAATCGTATATAATGATTGGGCGTGAACGGAATGGAAGCG
>JAZRHW010000214.1:0-4304 GCA_045644965.1 Eubacteriales bacterium | reverse complement strand
GTTTCCTGCTTTATTCCGAAGCCCTTTACACCATTCCAGTGGGAAGCTCAGGACTCCATGGAGACCTTTGTTGAAAAGCAAAAATATCTTGAAAGCAAGATTACCGATAGAAAAATTAGATACGTTCACCATGATGCGCGTGTGTCGCACGTTGAGGCGATTTTGGCGCGCGGTGACCGCCGTCTTGCACCTGCGCTTGCACTCGCTTGCGAGAGGGGCTTCTGCTTTGATGCGTGGGACGAGTTCTTCCATTATGATGAGTGGATAAAGGTATTCGAGGACTGTGGAATTGATTACAATTTCTACTCAAACAGAGTTTGGGGCGAGGACGAGGTTCTTCCTTGGGACGTAATTGATTGCGGTGTTACAAAAGAATTTTTGAAGCGCGAACGAGGCAATGCTTACGCGGAGAAAACTACGCCCTCCTGCCGTGAAAAATGCAGCGGTTGCGGTGTAAATAAGCTTGGGGGTGAGAGAACATGGTGTCCGAAAAAGGAACAAAATTAAAGCCATACTCCAAGGATGACTATCCAATGCTCTCCGAGCCGAAATATATTAGATTTAAGTTCCGCAAGGTTGGAAACTTGCAGTTTATTTCCCACCTTGACCTTCAAAAAGCAATGGCGAAGGTGCTTGTGCGTGCAAAAGCTCCCCTTTGGTACAGCAAGGGATTTAATCCCCACCCGAAGCTTATTTTTGCGCTTCCTCTTTCCGTGGGTGCGCAGAGCGAGTGCGAGTATCTCGACGTAAGAGTAGAACGCGCCATTCCCCCGCTTGAGCTTATGGAACATATCAATTTTGAGCTTACTGAGGAGCTTCGCTTCCTTGACGCGTATTATGCGGAGACAAAGCTTGAGGATATCTATTGGGCGGAGTATGATTTTGAAATCAAGACGGAGAATGCCGACGAAAATTTGGCGCGCGAGATTGAAAAGATCCTTACTGCTGAGCAGGTAATAATCCTCAAAAAAGCTAAAGACAAGTATAAGAATATATTTTTTAAAGAGCAGGATATTGCTCCCTATATTCGCGACGTGAGTGTTGGATTTGAGGGTGGTACGGTTAAGATTAATGCAAAATTATCCGCGTCGATAAACCAGACACATCCCCATATCAATCCCGAAACGATTGTTACTATGCTCAAAGATAAGCTTGGTATTTTGTCCGGCGACGTTACACGCGAGCAGTACGATATTATTCGAACAAGAATTTATTTTGAGGACGGCAAGACCGACTTCAGATAAGGAGAATTTTATATGTTTGTTTGGGTTGGAATCAATGTTGAGGAACAACTCAAAGAAGTTAGAAGTGCAGTTGACGGAGTGTTTGAGAAAATTGAAATTTCAAACGTAACCTGTCAACTGCCGCTTCATATTTCCTTGAAGATTTCCTTTGAAATTGAAAATTCGTTATTTTGCGATGTTTTAGAGGATATTACGCACATTTATGAGGAATGTGAGCCCTTTGAAATTGCGGTGAAGGGCATTGAAAAGCACGAAAAGATCGAGTGGATACGAATGTATTCCAATGATAAAATTGAAGCGCTTGCAACACAGCTTAATGTGATGCTCCGCGAAAAATACGGTGTTCCGCTTCACGAATACGATCTTGATTTTATTTTCCATACAACTCTATTTATGGACGACGATGCGGAGAAGATCAATGCCGCGCACACTCTTTTGGACAATGTGAAATTGCCAAATATACTCGTTGCTAACACCTTTGTTATAGGAAATAGCGAAACGGGCAAGAATGGGACATATAGGATTTACAAAACGATCCAAAAATAAATATAACAGAGGCGAAAAAGGGGCGAAAAAATGAAATCAATTGATAAAAGTGTTTTTATTGCCGAGGGGGCAAGGGTTGTCGGAAACGTTGAAATTGCTCGCGACTCGAGTGTTTGGTACAATGCGGTAATCAGGGCGGATTCTAACTCTGTGAAGATAGGCGAGCGAAGCAACGTTCAAGACAATGCGGTCATTCACACAAGCAAGGATTTTGGCGTTGTGATTGGCGATAACGTGACCATAGGGCACGGTGCGATAGTGCACGGTTGCACTATAAAAAACAACGTGATGATTGGAATGGGCGCTATCGTTTTGGATGGCGCGGTGATCGAAGAAAACTCCATCATTGGCGCAGGTGCTTTGATTACGGGCGGCAAGACCATTCCTGCGGGTAGTCTTGCATTTGGAAACCCTTTTAGGATAGTCAGAGGCTTGACCGAGCAGGAAATAAAGTCCGTCTCGGATAATGCACAGTCCTATGTGGACGAGGCAAGGGATTATAAGACAAAGGAATAAAAATAAAAGCACCTACTTAGGTGCTTTTATTTTTATTCGATTATGTTTGGTGTTTCGGTTTCTTTTTTATTCATTTCTTTTGAAAAGAGAATGAGAATCACAAAGGACATTATGCAACAAGCCGCCATTGTGAGAGGGGCATTGAGCCAAAGTCCTGTTAGGCCCATGTCGTAGAGAGCGAAGATGAATATCATCGGGAACACAAATGCCGCGCCAACGGAAATGAGCGTTGCGAAGAACGATTTTTCCACTGCCGTCATATAGCTCTGTGTTGCAAATGCAAACCAAAATAGCAATTTTGAGAAAGCATATATTCTAAGTGCTCGTACCGCTTCGTCAATAAAACCTACGTCCGTGGTTGTTGTGAACAATGCGACGAGCGCGTCGGGAATTATCCACATCATTGCAAAAGAAACAACGGAAACGGCGGCGCTGGCACCGAAAGTCCACTTGGTGAGCTTTTTAACACGGTCAAAGCGGCGTGCGCCCCAGTTATAGCCGATGGAGGGCTGGAGGGAATCGCAAATTCCGTATATCATGGGCTGAATTATCTCGCCCACATACATTTGTATGCCGTAGATCGCAACGGCAGGGTCGCCACCCATTGAAATGAGGGCTTTATTCATTGCGATTGACGTTATTCTACCCGATACATTGTTTAAGAAAACTGGCATTCCGCACTGGATTATCTTCTTTGTGGTTTTTACTGAAAATTTGGGTTTTGTCAGTTTAAGCTGCATCTTACCAAGTGCGAACAAGGTGAATGCGATTAATACGCACGTGCCAAAGCAAATGCAGGGCGCAAGAGCTGCGCTCCAAATCCCCAATCTTAAAACGAAAAGGAATAGAAATTCAAGCAAAATGGTAGCAATGCTCGTGCCGATATTGAGCCACATACTGAGCTTTACCTTGCCCGAGATCTTTAAATAGTTATCAAAAGCAAATGCCGCAGGGGAGATGGGCGAGAAGAACGCATAAACGCGTATGTATTCCACACCGAGCCTTTGTGCCTCCGGGCTTGCATCAAGAAATGCGAGAATGATGGGAGCTCCGAACCAAAGTACAAGGCCCATAAGTGCGCCTGCTCCCGTTATCATAATAAGCGCGCAGGTGAATATATTATTTGCTTCCTTTTCGTCCTGTCTACCTAGAGCTATTGAAATCGGCACTGCCGATCCAACTGCAACAAGATCGGAGAGAGAAAAGCTGATTATGACAAATGGGAATGCGATATTAATTGCCGCAAATGCGGTCTCCCCAAGTATGTTGCCTATGAAAATTCCGTCAAAAAGACCGAAAATTGCGCTTGCGAGCATACTTATCGCTCCGGGGATAGCAGCGATAAAAAATAGGCGCGAGATGCTCGTTTTCAAAAAGAATTCTTTATGTTCCATATTTTCCTCTATAGATATATTACCTATATATTATAGACAATTATCATAGGAAAGTCAATGGATTATTCGAAAACACTTTTAATTGTTTTAATACAGTTTGGCGGTGAATAAAGCCACTCGCTGATGTGCTCATCATCCTCGTCAATAAAATAATTAAGGGGAGTGGGTGCGCCCTTATCGAGTGTGGAGTCGATAATTACGAGTTTGATTTTCATTTTATCGGGAATAATGCTCTTTATGTACACTGAAACTCGGTCGCCAATGGAGATGTCGCCTGAAATATCATAATCCTCGCGCAATTCGGCAAGACCTGCAAGATTTGGGGCAAGCTCGACGAAAACACCATAACTTTCAATACTTCGTACGATTCCGGGAACAGTTTGACCTGCACAAAAACCTACGGCATTTTCCGCCCAAGTGCCAAGAAGCTCCTTGAGGGTGACGTATATGCGCCCCGTTTCGGCATCATTGGAGCGAACCACCACCTTTAATTTTTGTCCAACGGTTAGTCGGTCGCTCGGATGACTAATTCGCGATACGGAAATGCAATCTATTGACAAAAGGGACGAGATGCCGCATCCAATATCTAAAAACGCACCAAAGG
>JAZRHW010000213.1:0-6165 GCA_045644965.1 Eubacteriales bacterium | reverse complement strand
TCGGAGTGGGGAACATACGCCTTCATAAGGTTAACTCTTGTGAGGAACTCGTTAGCGGAGTAAACACCCTTGAGGTTCTCACCGGGGATATTCATAAAGTTGGGAAGACCTGCACCTGAACCGATGAAGATGGATTCAAAGCCCATTTCGAAGAGCTCGTCAACCTCGATTGTTCTACCAACAACTACGTTTGTTTCAACCTTAACACCGAGTGCCTTGAGGTTTTCGATCTCGTCAGCAACGATCTTCTTGGGAAGACGGAACTCGGGGATACCGTAAACGAGAACGCCGCCTGCAAGGTGGAGTGCCTCGAAAATTGTAACATCATAACCCATCTTTGCAAGGTCGCCGGCACATGTAAGACCGGAGGGGCCTGCACCGATAATAGCGCACTTATGACCATTTGATTCGGGTCTTGCGGGCTTTTCGGTTGCGTGAGCATTGTGCCAGTCAGCAACGAATCTCTCAAGACGTCCGATAGCAACGGGCTCACCCTTAATGCCTCTTACGCACTTGCATTCGCACTGTGTTTCCTGGGGGCAAACACGTCCGCAAACAGCGGGGAGTGCGGAGCTCTTTGCGATTATCTGATAAGCGCCTTCAAAATCGCGCTCTTTAATCTTTGTAATAAATCCGGGAATATCAATTGCTACGGGGCAGCCGCCAACGCAGGGCTTGTGCTTACAGTTGAGACATCTTTCAGCCTCGTTAACTGCCTGCTCCTCGGTATAACCGAGAGCTACCTCAAGGAAGTTACCGTTGCGGACCTGGGGATCCTGAACGGGCATTTCATTCTTTTTCAAACTCATATTAGGCATATTACTGTACCTCCTTCTTGAAGAGATTGCAAGTCTCCTCGTGCTTCTGTCTTTCAAAGCCCTTGTACATTGTGGAGCGCTCGATTGCCTCGTCAAAGTCAACGAGATGGCCGTCGAAGTCGGGTCCGTCAACGCATGCAAACTTTGTCTGACCGCCAACAGTGAGACGGCATCCGCCGCACATTCCTGTTCCGTCGATCATGATGGGGTTCATGGAAACCACTGTGGGAATTCCGTAGTTCTTTGTGAGCTTGCAAACGAACTTCATCATTACAAGGGGACCGATAGCGATGACCTCGTCATACTCGTGACCTTCCTCGATGAGACCGAGGAGAGCGTTTGTAACGAGACCCTGTGTTCCGTGGCTTCCGTCGTCAGTCATAACCTCGAGAACTGTGGAAACTGCCGCAAATTCTTCTTCAAGGATAACGAGATCCTTGTTTCTGAATCCGATTACGGAGTGAACCTCACATCCGAGATTGTGGAGCTTCTTTGCGATGGGATATGCGATAGCGCAACCAACACCACCACCGATAACTGCTACCTTCTTGAGTCCTTCTGTGTGAGAGGGAACACCGAGAGGGCCAACGAAATCGTGGATATAATCGCCTTCTTCAAGTCTATTGAGCTTTTCTGTAGTGGAACCTACGATTTGGAAGATAATTGTGATTGTGCCTGCCTCACGGTCAAAATCCGCAACAGTGAGAGGAATTCTCTCGCCATTTTCGTCAACGCGAAGAATGATGAACTGACCGGGCTCTGCCTTCTTAGCAACCATGGGAGCATAAACGTCCATGAGAGTTACTGTAGGATTGAGGACTTTTTTTCTTAAAATTTTGTACATTTGTCTACCTCTTTTATGAATAAATGTTTATTATTTAACAAATTTATACGCAACACCGCATATTATATCACAATGAAAGGAAAATTTCAACCAATTGTGTTATCTTTTTAACAATTTGGAAAATTTCATCACTTGTGTACACAAGGTTCAAAATTGATGATAAAAATATAGTAAAATTGCACAAAAAAACAAGGGCATTCGCCCTTGCTTTTTTAGTGATTAATCGTCATCCTTATCGGTGTGCTTCAATTCAAAGTGAATAAGAATGCTCATGAGTGCTCTAAGAATGAACACCGCGCCGAGAACGATGAGTTCGTCTATATCGTGAACCGTAACTGTCTTAAGAATCTCCGCACCAAGCTTAAATTCAAGACCTGTTGCAAGGCCCTTTGCGAGATGTGTTTGTATCTTGATGTGTCTTTTCATAAAGGTGTTCTGAATGTATTCCCAGAATGCCTTAAAACATGTCCATGCGATAACGAATATACCCATCCATTCAAGAATAAAAACTATTATGGGTGCAATGTTATGAGTCAAATCGTGTAAAAATTCCATTTTTGATTCTCCTGAAATGTATTTTATCACCGACATTATAATGCTTTGCGCCAAAAATGTCAATATCAAATTTGACCTTTTTTGTCAAATAATGTGTTTTTTTACAGTAAATATTTTAGAGAATATATAATTAATATATCCTTTTTTGTTGACAAATAAAACTTATAGTGGTATAATTATCGATGATGCGCTTTCGGGCGCAGTGGACTCAGATTGAAAAAATGCTTATAAATACACATGAAAGGTAGGATAGAAAATGGCTTTTTTTCTGAACAGCATTCCTGTTCCGCTTAAGAAGAACACCGCGGATAAGCCTGCATTGAGAATGACCGAAGCTAAAACGGTTACACTTCCCATGCTCATGCACAAGGGCACACCTGCAACACCCGTTGTAAAGATGGGCGATCTCGTTAAGGTTGGAACAAAGATTGCAGAAGCAAACGGAGAGCTTTCCTCTCCCATCTACGCAAGCATTTCCGGTAAGGTTACTAAGGTTTGCGATTATCTTACAGCATCCGGCGAGCGCGTGCCCGCAGTTATCATTACTGCCGACGGCGAAATGACAGCCGAAGAGCTTTCCGCTCCTGTAGTTAACAGTAGGGAAGAACTTCTCGCGGCAATTCGTGAGAGCGGTGTTGTAGGACTTGGCGGCGCAGGATTCCCCACACACGTAAAGCTTGACGTGGATTTTGGCAAGGTTGACACTCTTATCGTTAACGGTACCGAGTGCGAGCCCTATATCACAAGCGACAACCACGTAATGAACGAGAGAGCTTACGATATCGAGTACACTCTTAACGCATTTAAGCAGTATTTTGGCGTAAAGCGTATCGTTATTGGCGTTGGTGACAACAAAAAGATTTCACTTGAAAACATGAAGGCACTTGCAACAAGAGTTGAGGGTGTTGAAGTTCTTGCACTTCCTTCTACATACTCTCACGGCAGTGAGGAAGCGATTGTATTCCACACAACAAAGAAGGTATTGCCCCAGGGCAAGCTTCCCATTGATATCGGTTGTGTAGTTTGCAACGTAACAACTCTTGCAGAGATTGGTAAATACCTTCAGACAGGCATGCCCCTCGTTGAGAGATACGTTACTGTTGATGGTAGCTGCGTAAAGGAACCCCAGTGCGTTATCGCACCCATCGGTGTTTCTCTTGAAGAACTCTTCGCTTTTGTTGGTGAATTCGAGTGCGAACCCGAAAGAGTAGTAGTTGGCGGCCCTATGATGGGTATTACAGTTCCTTCTCTTGCTACTCCCGTTCTTAAAACAACTAACGCAGCTCTTGCACTTTCTCCTGCAGAAACAAAGTTCCCTAAGGAAACTGCTTGTATCCGTTGCGGAAAATGCACAAATAACTGTCCTCTCGGCATCGCGCCTGCAGCAATTGAAAAGGCATATGCAAAGAGAGACGTTGAGGAGCTCACAGCTCTTCAGGTAAATGCTTGTATGGAATGTGGCAGCTGCAGCTATCTTTGCCCTGCACACCGTCCTCTCGTTCAGACGAACAAGCTTGCTAAAATGCTCGTAAAGGAGGCAAATAACTAATGGAAAAAATGTTGCACCTTTCAGTTTCACCTCACACACATTGCGGAAGAACAACATCCAGCATCATGCTTGACGTGCTTATCGCACTTCTTCCTGCAACCATCGCAGGTATCGTAATCTTCGGTCTCGAGGCACTCCTCGTTGTTGCAGTTTGCGTGGCTGCTTGTGTGGGATTTGAATATTTGTTCAATCTTATTGCTAAAAAAGAGCAGACAATCGGTGATTACAGCGCAGCTGTAACAGGCCTTCTTCTTGGCCTTAACCTTCCCGCTACCACTCCCATTTGGCAGTGCGTAATCGGTGCGCTCTTCGCAATTGTAGTAGTTAAGTGCCTTTTTGGTGGACTTGGCTACAACGTAGTTAACCCCGCTATCACAGCAAGAGTATTTATGCTCATTTCCTTCGCAAGTGTTGGACAGGCAGCTTTCCCCGTTGACGTTAAGGCGGGCGCTACTCCTCTCGTTGACCTTGCAAACGGTAAGAACGTTGAGCTTCTTGACCTCTTGCTTGGTAAACACGGCGGTGCAATCGGTGAAACTTGCGCTATCGCACTCATCATCGGTTTTGTTTACCTTCTTGTTCGCGACGTTATCTCTTGGGAGATTCCCGTTTCCTTTATCGGAAGCGTATTCGTATTCTCTCTTCTTATGGAAGGCGATGTTGAGAAGGCACTTGCACTCACACTCTCCGGTGGACTTCTTATCGGTGCCATCTTTATGGCAACTGACTACGTAACAAGCCCCACAACACCCGCAGGTAAGCTCATCTTCGGTCTTGGTTGCGGTCTCCTTACATTCCTTATCAGATATTTCGGATCTTATCCCGAAGGCGTATCCTTCGCTATTCTCATTATGAATATCGTAGTACCCTATATTGATAAGCTCACAAAACATAAAGTTTACGGAGGTAAGAAGGCATGATGAAACATTTAAAAAGCATTCTTACACTCTTTAGCATCTGCGCGATAGTTTCTATCGCACTTGCAGTATGCTACGGCATCACAGCTCCCATCATCAAGGAGCAGCAGGATGCAGCAGCGGCAGGCGCCCTCCTTGAGGTAATGCCCGAGGGTGGCACATTTGAAAAGGTTGACCTTTCCGAATACGAGCTTCCCGCAAGTATCGTTGAGGCTAATAAGGCAAGTAACGGTGGATACGTATTCCAGGTTTCTTTCTCAGGCTTCAACCCTGGTAACGTTGCTATGATCGGTGTTTCTGCTGACGGCAAGATCACCGGCACAAAATGTATCACAAACGCTGAGTCCAGTGGTTACGGTGCTGATAGAATCCCTGAGCTTGACGGCAAGGGACATTATAACGGCGCTGACGTAACAACTATCGACAGTGTTGACACTGTTGCGGGATGCACAGTTTCTACAACTGCTTACCGCAATGTAATTAAGGACGCGCTCAATGCAGCAATCATCCTTGGTGGTGGCGAAGTTGACCTTCGTGATCCCGAACAGATTCTTAACGACAATCTCAACGCGGCACTTGGCACAGAGAGTGTTAAGTTTGAAAAGCACTTCTTTGCTGAAGTTGTTGAAGGCGTTGATGCTATCTATGTAGCAGAGAATAATGCAGGTTACGTTGTAGTAATCGGCGAAGAATTCATTGGTCTTGATGCTGACGGAAATGTTCTTAACGGAACAAATGACGTTGCTGCTAACGCAGTAGCTACAATTAAGGCAACAACCTACGCAGATCTTGATCTTACAACATTCGAAGGACTTTCCAAGAGAGTTAAATCCGCTAAGGTTACTGACGCAGGCGTTTACGTTCTCGAGGTAGAGGGTGAAGGATTTGGTAAGAAGGGTGATTCACACTACGGTGCTTCCGGTGAATATATCGTTATTCGTGTTTCCATCACTGCTGACGGAAAGATCATTGACTGCTACACGGTTTACCAGAGCGAATCCAAGGGATTTGGCGACGCTTGTGCAAACGAAGATTTCTACGGTCAGTTTGACGGCAAGACCGAAGAAAACTATAAAGATGTAATTATTGCCGGCTCAACAATTACTACAAAGGGCTACCAGGGTGCAATTCTCAATGCATTCAAGGCAGTTAAGATTTTCGAAGGAGGTGCTAACTAATGAGTAAGAATAATAATCTTTCCATTATCACAAAGGGTATTCTTAAAGAAAACCCCGTATTCGTGCTTGTTCTTGGCACTTGTCCCACTCTTGCCGTAACTAATAACGTTTTCGGCGCATTCGGTATGGGTATTGCGGCAATGATAGTTCTTATTTGTTCAAATATGCTCATCTCCGCACTTCGTAAGGTGATTCCTGACAGCGTAAGAATTCCTTCTTACATTGTAATTATTGCGGGCTTTGTAACCATCGTTCAGATGCTCGTTCAGGCATTCTTGCCCGACCTTTATACACTTCTTGGTGT
>JAZRHW010000212.1:0-4980 GCA_045644965.1 Eubacteriales bacterium | reverse complement strand
CCTTTACTGCTCCATCTATGAGGAGGACGACGAGGCCTTCGAGATCTGGACTAAGGAAGTCGGCGTAGACCCAAGCCACATCAAGCGCCTTGGCAAGGCTGACAACTTCTGGGAGCACGGCTCCGGTCCTTGCGGCCCTTGCTCCGAGATATACTTCGACAGAGGTGAAAAGTACGGCTGCGGCAAGGCTGATTGCGGCGTTGGCTGTGATTGCGACCGCTTTGTTGAGGTGTGGAACAACGTTTTCTCGCAGTTCAACAACGACGGTCACGGCAACTATACGGAGCTTGCGCAGAAGAATATCGACACCGGTATGGGACTTGAGCGTCTCGCTTGCGTAATGCAGGGTGTTGACAACATGTTCGAGGTTGACTCCATTCGTGCTATTATCGACAAGGTTTGTGAAATTTGCGGCAAGACATACGGTGCGGATGCGGGCAACGATATCTCCATCCGTGTTATCACCGACCACACAAGAAGCGCAATGTTTATGATTGCTGACGGTGTAATTCCTTCTAACGAGGGACGTGGTTACGTTCTCCGTAGAATCATTCGTCGCGCTTGCCGTCACGGAAAGCTTCTCGGTATAAATCACTCTTTCCTTGTTGATATGGTTAACATAGCTATCAACGAGAGCTGCGAGGCATATCCCGAGCTCAAAGAGAAGGGCGACTATATCCGCAAGGTTCTCTCTATGGAAGAAGAGAGATTTGATGCTACAATCGACGCAGGTCTTTCCATTCTCTCCGACCTTATTCAAAATGCGGTGAAGGGAAATAGCGACACTATTTCAGGTGAAGACGTATTCAAACTTTACGATACATTTGGTTTCCCCATTGACTTGACAAGAGAGATCGCTGAGGAAAACCACCTCAAGATTGATGAAGAACAGTTCAAGGCACTCATGCTCGACCAAAGAACTCGCGCAAGAGAGGCTAGAGCTAATATCAGTGGTTGGTCCGACAATTCCAAGAACATTCTTGCCGACCTTCCCAAAACTGAATTTACAGGCTATGCTGAATATAAGAGCGAAGCAAAGGTTATCGCAATTCTCGTTAATGACGAGAGCGTTGAGACTGTAAACGAGGGCGACTGCACCGTTGTGCTTGATAAAACTCCTTTCTACGGAGAGGGCGGTGGTCAGGTAGGCGATAGCGGTACTATCTACGCTGAAAACTTGCTTCTTAACGTATACGATACAAAGAAGACCGACGGTGTTTATATCCACCTTTGTTCCGTTGCAAATGGAACTCTTAACGTGGGCGACACAGTTACTGCGGATATCTCCGATATTCGTCGTGACGCAATAAAGAGAAATCACTCCGCGGCTCACTTGCTTCAGGCAGCTCTTCGTTCTGTGCTTGGCACACATGTTGAGCAGGCAGGCTCATACGTTGACGAAAACGTATGCCGCTTTGACTTTACACACTTCGTAGCTCTTACTGAGAAGGAGCTCAAGCAGGTTGAAGCACTTGTTAATATGCATATCCTTGCAGGCAACGAGATCGTTACCAAGGAAATGGATATTGAAAGCGCGCGAAAGGAAGGTGCTATGGCACTCTTCGGCGAGAAATACGGCAAGACTGTTCGCGTAGTTAAGATGGGTAGCTTCTCAACAGAGCTTTGTGGTGGTACACATTGCTCCAATACCGGCAATATCGGTCTTTTCAAGATTACAAGCGAGTCAAGTGTTGCGGCTGGCGTACGTAGAATCGAGGCTGTAACAGGACTTGGTGTGCTTCACCTCATAGGCAAGCAGGAAGCTCTTATTGCGCAGACAGCAGCCGAGCTTAAAGTTCCCAACGCTAACGATCTCACAAAGAGAGCGGGTGCGGTTATGGGCGAGATTTCTTCTTTGAAGAAGGAAATCGAGGCGCTTAATAATAAGATTGCTTCCTCTAAACTCGACGGTGTTCTTAACTCCGCAAAGACAATTAAGAGTGTTAAGCTTATTGCATTCAATGCCGAGGGTATGGACGTTGATAGCGCAAGAACTCTTGGTGATAAGATTAAGGCTGAGCACTCCGACACAGTTGCAGTTCTTGCAGTAAATGCTCACGGCAAGCTCAACTTTATTGCGGTTGCAGGTAAGGATGCAGTTGCAAACGGCGTTCACGCAGGTAAGCTCGTTGGCGCGGTTGCGGCAGTAACAGGCGGTAAGGGTGGCGGACGTCCCGACTCTGCTATGGCAGGCGGTGTAGACGCTTCCAAGATCGCAGATGCTCTTGCCAAAGCAGCTGAAATCGTTGAAACAATGGCGAAATAATTGAATAAAACTAAAACGGCAGGGAGCAATCCTTGCCGTTTTTGCTTGCTTGTATATTGACAATCAAAGATATATGTGTTAATATCAAAACGTAGGTTAAGTAAAAGGAGTAAAACGTATGAAACTAATCCTTATAGTCGGCAGCGGTGCGGTTGGCAAGATGACCGTGGGGCAGGAGCTTATGCAGATAACCGACCTGCGACTTTTTCACAACCATATGATGATAGAACCCGTAATTGACATTCTCGGATATTTTCACGGTGGAGTAACTCAAAAATTGCGCGAGGTCATCTTTGAAGAATTTCTAAAGAGCGACAACGTGGGAATGATATTCACATTTATGTGGGCATTCGATATGCCAAGCGATTGGGAGTATATCACAACACTTGCCGCACGTTTTGATGAGGTTTACTGCGTCGAGCTTATTGCCGACCAAGCTGTTCGCCTTGAAAGAAATAAGACCGAGAATCGCCTTAAAAACAAGGCTTCAAAGAGGGATCTTGAGGTGTCAAGACAGCGATTGCTCAATGAGGAGCGCTACCGACTCGTCAGCAACGAGGGTGAAATTCCATTTGAAAATTACCTCCGTATCGACAACACAAATCTTGAGCCCGACGTGGTGGCGCAAATGATAAAAGAGAAATTTGATCTATAAAACCAAAAGGCAGGGTAAAACCTGCCTTTTTTGTTGCAAAAAACCATGTTAAAATGTACAAAAAACTATTACCAAAGTTATATAAATATAATAATTGCGCCGAAATTGATATATTTTTAACAAAGTTGGTGCATTATCTATTGACTTTTTTCTCGTTTTGTGTTAAACTTTTAACAAAGTTCGCAATAATCACGCGCAGTGGCGCAGGAAGCGAATAAAACAGACATTAATTATATTCTATATAAAGCAAGCAAACCCAAAGGAGATTTATTGATGAAAGAGAAGATCTACACTACAGTTGACAGTGTTGAAACATTGAACGAAGCGTTTTCTGTTACAAGAGAAGCGCAAAGAGTATTTGCCACCTACACACAGGAACAGGTGGACAAAATTTTCCTCGCGGCAGCATCTGCTGCGGATAAGGCGAGAATTTCACTTGCAAAGCTCGCAGTTGAAGAAACAGGAATGGGCATAGTTGAGGATAAGGTTATCAAGAACCACTATGCTGCTGAATATATTTACAATGCATACAAGGATACAAAGACCTGTGGCGTTATCGAAGAGGACGAGGCATACGGTATTCAAAAGATTGCCGAGCCCATTGGTGTTATTGCGGCAGTTATTCCCACAACAAACCCCACCTCTACAGCAATTTTCAAGTGCTTGTTGGCTCTTAAAACAAGAAATGCAATTATTATCAGCCCCCACCCCAAGGCAAAGCTCTCTACAATCGCTGCAGCAAAGCTTGTTCTTGAAGCGGCAGTTGAGGCAGGCGCACCCGAAGGCATTATTGACTGGATTGACGTGCCCTCTCTTGAACTTACTAACACTGTAATGAAGGAAGCGGACATCATTCTTGCAACAGGTGGTCCCGGCATGGTAAAAGCTGCGTACTCCAGCGGCAAGCCCGCTTTGGGCGTTGGTGCAGGTAATACTCCCGCCATTATCGACGATAGCGCGGATATTCTCCTTGCAGTTAACTCCATCATCCACTCCAAGACCTTTGACAACGGTATGATTTGTGCTTCCGAGCAGTCCGTTATCGTGCTTGATAGCATTTATGATGAGGTTAAGAGAGAATTCGCGAGACGCGGATGCTATTTCCTTAATGCCGACGAAACTGAAAAGGTTCGTAAGACCATTATCATAAACGGTGCACTTAACGCAAAGATCGTTGGTCAAAGCGCACACAAGATTGCCGCTCTTGCGGGCGTTGAAGTTCCCGTTGCAACAAAGATTCTCATTGGCGAGGTTGAGAGCGTTGAGCTTTCCGAGGAATTTGCACACGAAAAGCTTTCTCCCGTTCTCGCAATGTATAGAGCTTCTACATTTGAAGAAGCAGTAAGCAAAGCGGAGCATCTCGTTGCGGACGGCGGCTACGGTCATACATCTTCCGTTTATCTCAATGAGGTAACCGAGGGTGAAAAGCTCGCACTTTTTGCATCCAAAATGAAAACTTGCCGTATTCTCCTTAACACTCCCTCATCCCACGGTGGTATCGGCGACCTTTACAACTTCAAGCTCGCACCCTCACTCACACTTGGTTGCGGCTCTTGGGGCGGTAACAGTGTATCCGAAAACGTAGGCGTTAAGCACCTACTCAATATCAAAACTGTGGCAAAGAGGAGAGAGAATATGCTTTGGTTTAGAACACCTGAAAAGATTTATATAAAGAAGGGCTGCCTTCCTGTTGCTCTTGATGAGCTTAAGACTGTAAGAGGCGCAAAAAAGGCATTTATCGTTACTGATACATTCCTTTATCAAAACGGCTACACAAAGCCCATTACTGATAAGCTCGATCAAATGGGTATCCAGCACGCAACATTCTTTAATGTTCAGCCCGACCCCACACTTGCAAATGCAACTGAGGGCGCAGCTCAGATGAGAGCATTCGCTCCTGACACAATCATCGCACTCGGTGGTGGTTCTGCTATGGACGCAGCTAAGATTATGTGGGTACTCTATGAGCATCCCGAAGCAGACTTTATGGATATGGCAATGCGCTTTATCGATATCCGCAAGAGAGTTTACACATTCCCCAAGATGGGAGAAAAGGCAT
>JAZRHW010000211.1:0-4028 GCA_045644965.1 Eubacteriales bacterium | reverse complement strand
GTTAACTTGGCTATTCAATTTTTGGGGCTTTGCCGCAGGACTTCTTTTGTGCTTTGCACTCCTTGTATCCAACAAAACCCTCAACGGCGAGCGCTCCTACCTCTACCCACTCATCCCCTTCGACGGTAAAGCGCTCAAACGAATGCTTTTTAGGGTGAAAAAACAATAAAAGTGAGGCATTTGCCTCTCTTTTATTTCTATAAACTAAACGTCTTAATCGCCTTGATAGCCGTGCCGTTTTCGTATTCACGGACTTCACCGAGGGCGAAAAATTCGCTGCTTGCGCTATAGAGTCGCACGCGTGTGCCAACGTCCAAGCTCGTTTTGATTTTATTTTGATATATCTCGCAACCGCTTCGGCAAAGTTTTTCGTAAAATGCGGGCAATTTTACCGCTTCAAGCTCACAGAAAAGCGACTCCGTGGGCGCGAGCAAGCTGTATCGCGCATCCATATCAAGTGCTTCAAGCTCTTCGAGCGTATGGGAATTTTCGATATTAAATCCACCCGCCTGCACTCTATGAAGCGCACTCATAACACCACCGCAACCGAGGCGCGCGCCGATATCCGCGCAAAGTGTACGGATATACGTTCCCGAGGAGCATTCAACATATAGCTCATACTCGTTTGCCTTGTCGGTGGGAGTACAGTCAATACGGAAAATCTCAATATCCCTTGCGGCTCTTTCAACCTCAATTCCCTCTCGCGCGAGGTCATAGAGCTTCTTGCCGTCAACCTTGAGCGCACTGTACATAGGTGGAATTTGCTTTATCTTGCCCAAAAATTCACCGAGAACACTCATAACCGCATCCCTTGACGGAATATTATTACTTTGTGTAAGCACTTTTCCCGTAATATCCTCAGTGTCTGTCGTGAGTCCGAGAGTGAGTCGCGCGCAGTACGTTTTTCTATCCGCAACGAGATATTCAGCAGCCTTTGCGGCTCTGCCGAGAAGGATAACGAGCACACCCGTTGCAAGGGGGTCAAGAGTTCCCGTGTGCCCTACCTTGCGAGTGCCGTATAACTTTCTTATCTTGCCAACGACGTCGTGAGATGTAATTCCCTCGGGTTTATTAACAATCAAAACGCCATTTGGTTCAAACTTATTACTCATAAAAACCTCTTAAAAGCGCACGTGCGCGGAGTAGATGGGCTGTCCCTTGTCGGAGAAATTCTTTTCGTATTCGGTCATCACGTTACCCTCATTCATCTCGGAATTGTGAAGATCGCGAGTAACGAACTCAAATTTGAGCCCGAATGCTTCGAATTCTTCAAGCGAGAAATCGAAAAGTCCCTCGTTGTCGGTCTTAAGACGGAGCAAACCGCCCTCTTTGAGAAGAGTTTTATAAATTTCGAGGAAGGTGTGATAGGTCAAGCGACGCTTTGCGTGTCCTGCCTTGGGCCACGGATCGCTGAAATTGAGATAAATGCAATCGATACTATGCTCGGGGAAATATTCCACGAGATTTTTCGCGTCGCCAATAATAAATCTGAGGTTGTCGCATCTCTCATCCTTGGCTCTTTCCGCCTTTTCAAGCGCAAGGCAAGCAACGTCAGCGATTTTCTCCATCGCAATAAAGTTTACGTCGTGGTGATCCGCCGCCATTCCAACGGCAAAATTGCCCTTTCCGCAACCAATTTCAAGGTGGATAGGTCTTTTTTCTACGAATGCGGATTGCAAATCCGCTTTAATTTCCTCATTAGGTGTTATAAGCAAATGCGCACAAGCTTCAATTCTTTCAGCACCGTGCTTTTTCTTTCTCATTCTCATGTATGTAATTTCCTTTCTTCATTTTACGGTAAATTATTGACTTTTTTATTAAAAAATTGTATTATAATATCATAAAGAATACTTTTTTAGGAGGTATCAATTATGAAAATATCAAATTCCGATATCCGCTCCCGTGCGCGTGAAGCACTCGGCGGTCAAATTTTCGATAGAACGTGGCTCATATCCCTTGCCGCTATTGCTATCATTTCACTTGTTCTTAATCTTGCGAGCCAAATGACCTGCGGTATCGCAACCTTTATCCTTACGGGTCCCCTCTACGTAGGACTCCACGCGGCATTTCTTCGCCTTGCAAGAAGAGAGCGCGATATGGAGATAGGTTCTATCTTTGAGGGTTGTACAAACGGCTTTGGTGAAAATGTAAAGCTTGGCATTATGTACACTCTCTACGTAATGCTTTGGACACTTCTTTTCATCATTCCCGGTATCATTAAATCATATAGCTACGCACTTATCTACTACATAAAGGCGGATCACCCCGAATACGGTTGGAGAGAATGCCTTGACGAAAGCGAAAGAATGATGCAGGGCAACAAATGGCGCTTCTTCTGCCTCAATCTCAGCTTTATCGGTTGGTCACTTCTCGGCTCACTCGCTTGTGGTATAGGCGTTTTGTGGGTTTCCCCCTACATTCAGGCATCCACAGCCGTTTTCTACGAGGAGCTTAAGCGCGAGCAGGGCTACACAACCCAAACTTTCACTACCGAATCTTTTTCCGAATAGTAACACCATGTCTGCCGACAATAGTCGGCAGATTATTTTTATAAAATAAGAAATAATCCTTGACAATTAGGCGAAAAAGTATTACAATTAATGTATATAACTATGTTTACTTAATTCAGGAGGAATTCTAATGAATCTTACAAATAAACAAATCCGCGAGAGAGCTCGTCACCTTCTTGATGACAATGTTTTCGGCAAGGACTGGCTCAAATCAGTTTTGACTTTGGCTCTTTCCTTTATCATTGCATATGTAATAATTTTTGCAGCGGTTGCAATAACATCTACTATTGTTGGTTTGGTTGTTGGACTTTTAATAAAAATCCTACCCGGTGCCAATGAAGTTCTCCTTGTAGTTATTGCTTGGTTTTTAGTAGTATTAGTTGAAACACTCGTAACTGCAGGCATAGCTGGAAATGTCAGTGTAGGTATCGCTTCGGTTAATCTTGACCTTGTACGCGGTGACGGACATATAAGCATCAAAAAATTCTTTGATGGCTTTAGAGGTTTCGTTGAAAATTTCCTTCTCGGATTTATGTGCACCCTTCAGATATCCCTTTGGTCTTTGCTCTTTGTAGTTCCCGGTATTTACGTTGCATTGTCCTACGCACTCGTATTCCACGTAAAGAAGGATCATCCCGAGTATGCTTGGAGAGAGTGCCTTGATGAAAGCGAGCGCCTTATGACAGGAAACCGTTGGAGATACTTAAAGCTTTGCTTAAGCTTCATCGGTTGGACACTTGTTGGCACACTTGCATTCGCCGGTGTTGGTGAGTTGTGGGCTGTAGCTTATCAGCAAACATCCATTGCAGTATTCTACGAGCAGGTTAAGGCTGAAAAGGATAGCCTCATCCTTGATGGCAACGATATGGGTTCAACAAGCCCCGTTGTTTATAGCCGCTAATTATTTGATATTTAATTTGCCTGTTGGCTTACGCCAACAGGCTTTTTGTTTTCTAGTTATACGTTAAATCTAAAAAGAACGATATCGCCGTCTTTAACGACGTAGTCCTTACCCTCGCTTCGAAGAAGGCCTGCATCCTTAACCGCAGCCATTGAACCAAGCTTTGTAAGAACGTCAAAGTCAACCACCTCGGCACGAATGAATCCGCGCGCAAAGTCGCTGTGGATCTTTCCTGCCGCCTGGGGCGCTCTCATTCCCTTTGTGATAGTCCACGCGCGTACCTCTTTAGGGCCTGCAGTGAGGTAGGAAATAAGACCGAGAAGCGAGTAGCTCGCTTTAATAAGTCTGTCAAGACCGCTTTCGGAGATTCCCATATCTTCAAGGAACATCTTCTTTTCCTCGGCATCAAGCTCACTGATTTCAGCCTCGATTTGCGCGCAAATTGAGATGATCTCGGAGTTCTCGGACTGTGCAAACTCCTTGAGCTCACAGTAAAGAGCATTTTCGGTGGGCTCGTGATTTGCCTCATCCTCGCAAACGTTTGCAACGTAAATAACGGGCTTCATTGTGAGAAGCTGAGTATCGCCAAGAAGCTCAAGCTCGTCCGCATCAAGCTC
>JAZRHW010000210.1:0-4120 GCA_045644965.1 Eubacteriales bacterium | reverse complement strand
TAGGCGTTAAGCACCTACTCAATATCAAAACTGTGGCAAAGAGGAGAGAGAATATGCTTTGGTTCAGAACACCTGAAAAGATTTATATAAAGAAGGGCTGCCTTCCCGTTGCTCTTGATGAGCTTAAGACCGTAAGAGGCGCAAAAAAGGCATTTATCGTTACTGATACATTCCTTTATCAAAACGGCTACACAAAGCCCATTACCGATAGGCTCGATCAAATGGGTATCCAGCATGCAACATTCTTTAATGTTCAGCCCGACCCCACCCTTGCAAATGCAACTGAGGGCGCTGCACAAATGAGAGCCTTCCAGCCCGATACAATTATCGCGCTCGGTGGTGGCTCAGCTATGGACGCAGCTAAAATTATGTGGGTGCTTTACGAGCATCCCGAAGCGGACTTTATGGATATGGCAATGCGCTTTATCGATATCCGCAAGAGAGTTTACACATTCCCCAAGATGGGAGAAAAGGCATACTTTATCGCAATTCCCACATCCGCAGGAACGGGTTCCGAGGTAACACCCTTCGCAGTTATTACTGACGAAAAGACAGGTGTAAAATATCCCCTTGCCGATTACGAGCTTCTTCCCAATATGGCAATAATTGATACCGATTTCCACATGTCAGCACCCAAGGGTCTTACAGCGGCATCCGGTATCGACGCGGTAACTCACGCAATTGAGGCATATGCTGCAATGCTCGCAACCGACTACACGGACGGTCTTGCGCTTCAGGCACTTAAGGTAATATTTGAGTATCTCCCCAGAGCATACGACAACGGTCAGACCGACGTTGTGGCTCGTGAAAAGATGGCTAATGCGGCTACTATGGCAGGTATGGCATTTGCAAATGCATTCCTTGGCATTTGTCACTCCATGGCACATAAGCTCGGCGCGTTCCATCACCTTCCTCACGGTGTTGCAAATGCTCTTATGATAGAAGAGGTTATCCGCTTCAATGCGGCTGAAGCACCCGTAAAGATGGGTACCTTCTCACAGTACGATCACCCCCATACTCTCGCAAGATATGCGGAAATTGCCGATTATCTCGGTGTAAAGGGCGAAACTAATGAAGAAAAGCTTGAAGGTCTTATTGCTAAGATAAACGAGCTTAAGGCACGCGTTGGAATTAAGGAAACAATCAAGGACTACGGAATTGATGAAAATGACTTCCTCGCTCGTCTTGACGATATGGTAGAGCAGGCATTTGACGACCAGTGCACCGGTGCTAACCCCAGATATCCTCTTATGAGCGAAATCAAGGAAATGTATCTTAACGCATACTACGGCAAGCATTTCACCGAAAAAGAGATGCCCACCACTGTGTAAAGGAGAAAGAATATGACAGTTATTGCACAAAGAAAGCATAAAACAATATACCGTGACGGTGATAAGACCGTTAAGGTGTTTGATAAAGAATATTCCAAGGCCGACGTTCTCAACGAAGCACTTAATCAAGCTAGAATTGAGGAAACAGGGCTCAATATCCCAAGACTCCTCGGAGTAAATATGATTGATGGCAAATGGGCGATTGTCAACGAGTATATCGAAGGCAAAACACTTGCACAGCTCATGGAAGAGAACCCTGAGAAGAAGGACGAGTATATCGAACTTCTTGTGGACGTTCAAATGGAAGTCCACAGCAAGAAATCTCCGCTTCTCACCAAGCTCAAGGATAAGATGAATAGAAAAATCTCTCTTTCCACTCTTGACGCAACTACACGTTACGAGCTTCATACACGTCTTGAGGGTATGCCCAAGCATAATAAAGTATGCCACGGCGACTTCAACCCCTCAAATATCATCATCACTGAGGATGGTACACCCTATATCCTCGACTGGTCCCATGCGACACAGGGTAACGCATCCGCTGACGTAGCGCGCACCTACCTTTTGTTCTGTCTTAATGGTGACGAGGAGGGAGCAGAGAAGTACCTGAGTACATTCTGCAAAAAGAGCGATACTGCAAAGCAGTACGTTCAAAAGTGGATGCCCATTGTTGCGGCATCACAATCCGTAAAGGGTAATGAGGAAGAGCGCGAGTTCCTTCTTAAATGGACTGACGTTGTTGATTACGAATAGAAAACTATGAAAAGTGGGCGGCTTTTTGCCGCTTGCTTTTCTTTTTTATATTTTTTTGATAAACGTATTGAAAAATGTGTCAAAATATAGTAAAATAGAAATGTTGTGAACATTTAGATTTTATTAAAAGAGGAAATAAAATGGCAGATTTAACAAGAGAAATTAAAAGAAGAAGAACGTTTGCGATAATCTCCCACCCTGACGCAGGTAAGACCACTCTCACCGAGAAATTCTTGCTCTACGGTGGTGCAATTCAGTCCGCAGGTACTGTTAAGGGTAAGGCGAGTGACCGCCACGCAACGAGTGACTGGATGGACCTTGAAAAGCAAAGAGGTATCTCCATCACCTCGTCCGTAATGCAGTTTGAATATGACGATTATTGCATCAATATTCTTGACACACCCGGACACCAGGACTTCTCCGAGGACACATATAGAACGCTTATGGCTGCCGACAGTGCAGTAATGGTGATTGACGCCGCTAAGGGTATCGAGCCGCAGACAAGAAAGCTCTTTAAGGTATGCGCTATGCGTGATATTCCGATTTTCACCTTTATCAACAAGCTCGACCGTGAGGCGCGAGATCCCTTTGACCTTCTTGACGAGCTTGAAAGGGAATTCGGTATCGGAACCTATCCTATGAACTGGCCCATTGGCTGTGGAGTAAATTTCAAGGGCGTGTTTGACCGTGAAAGACGTTCAATTCTCGCTTTTGACGAGTTCCATAGCGGACGAAACAGAATTGAGGGTATCGCGTGCGATATTACTGATATTGAAAAAATGGATTCACTTATCGGTGAATATGATAGACGCGCACTCGTTGACCAAATCGAGCTTCTCGACGTTGCAAGCTACGAATTTGATCTTGAAAAGGTACGTCACGGTAAGCTTTCACCCGTATTTTTCGGCTCGGCTCTTAATAACTTTGGTGTAGAACCCTTCCTCAAGAGCTTCCTTGAGATGACTACATCTCCGTTGCCCCGTAAGGCAGGGGAGCAGGTGATCGACCCCTTTGATGAAAAATTCTCCGCCTTCGTTTTCAAAATTCAGGCGAATATGAATAAAGCCCACCGCGATAGAATCGCATTTATGCGAATTTGCTCGGGCAAATTTGAGAGAAATAAAGAATACCTCCACGTTCAAAACAATAAAGTTGCAAAGCTCTCCCAGCCCCAGCAAATGATGGCGCAGGAGAGAGAAATAGTTGACTGTGCATATGCGGGCGACATTATCGGTGTATTCGATCCGGGCATTTTCTCCATTGGTGACACCGTTTGCGACCCCACACTTAAATTTACATTTGAAAGAATTCCCACCTTCGCGCCCGAGCATTTTGCAATCGTTGAGCAAAAGGATTCTATGAAGCGTAAGCAGTTTGCAAAGGGTATGAACCAAATTGCGCAAGAGGGTGCTATTCAAATGTTCTTCGAGCCCAACTCAGGTATGGAGCGAGTGATCGTCGGCGTTGTCGGCGTGCTTCAATTTGAGGTACTTGAATATCGCTTGAAGCACGAGTACGGAGTTGATATCATTCGCCGCCCCATGCCTCAGCAGTATATTCGTTGGATAGAAAACGAAAAGATAGATCCTACCAAGCTCACGCTTGACACCGATACTAAATGGGTTCAGGACTACCGCGGAAATAATCTTCTCATCTTCCCGAGAGAATGGAGTATCCGCTGGGCACTTGAAAAGAATAAAGACCTTGTTCTTAAAGAATTTCACGAGGGATAAAATAAAAAACAAGCACCGCACGGTGCTTGTTTTTTACATACATATATAAAGAAAAAATCCTCGACAAAAATCGAGGATTTTTATGGGGTGAGTAATGGGATTCGAACCCACGGCCTCCAGGGCCACAACCTGGCGCTATAACCAACTTAGCTATACCCACCATATGGCGTGCCTTGAGGGATTCGAACCCCCGACCTACTGCTTAGAAGGCAGTTGCTCTATCCGACTGAGCTAAAGGCACAAAAATGGAGCGAGTGATGGGAATCGAACCCACGCGACCAGCTTGGAAGGCTGGAATTCTAC
>JAZRHW010000209.1:0-4386 GCA_045644965.1 Eubacteriales bacterium | reverse complement strand
TACATAATGAGAGTGCAAGCTGAACCTTTGCATTCTTACCCTGCATCTCCTTAATATCTACGATCCTGGAGCGCAGTTGTTCAATATAATTTTCACACACCTTTAGTTGATTGCTGGCGTATGCTCCTCCAAACTCACTAGCAAAATCCAATATGATCTTTTTAGTTGTGGGATCAAGAGTTATATCGGCATTTTCAACGCGTGAATACAAAGGTACGTAACCGTTCTTTGGCATATCTGACAATCCACAGTTTTTTATGGTATCAGGGTCGCAACACTGAATTACTTTTTCTATGGGCATCCCATATGCGTCCACCTTGTTTTTTATATGAATTAAAAGTCTGAGATATGCCTCAACTTGTCTTATAACCCTCATGTCCGATGAGCGTTTTTCAAAATAAAAAATCAGCGATGCCGCTAGTATTAATGTTGAACCAAGTATCTTAGTTATCATTTGCGCACTCCCACGGTGTGATATGATATTTGAATGAGAAGTTCATATCTCGTTCAATTTGAATATAATAATCGAATATTCTTGCCTTGTGAAGTTTTTTCATTACCTCACGCGAGAGTAAATCTCGTATATTGTTGCCGTGTGCAGTCGCGATCAATATAACCCCCGACGATTGAGATTTCAAAATCGAATCGGCCTCTTTTTCATCACCTATCTCGTCGCAAATAATGATTTGAGGATTTAGGTTTCTAATAGCTATTTCAATGCCATCTTTTCGAGGATAATTTATCAGTGTACTAATGAGAAGCCTCTTGTCTTGAAGTGAATTAGTAAGTTCACATCTTGTGTCAATAATGCAAGTTCTGTTGGCATATCTACCTGATGATAAATCATATGCTAATGATCTAAGCATGGTTGTCTTTCCAATGCCCGGAGGAGAAAAAATCAATATTCCACTAGTTACATTGTTTTTAATTAAATCTACAATTTGATTTGTGTTTACTTTAATATTATTTGGAATTCTAAATGAAAATTCGCTTACGTCATAAATTCCTATAATTTCACCTTTCTCCATTCCTGCTCGTCCCGCAATGCCAACACGAACTCCGTTCTCTAGCGTAATATATCCTCTATTAAGAGCATCACGGTGAGCATACAACGAACCACCGGTGATGATTTCAAGTATTGTATTCATTTCGTGCTGAGTTGCTATTAAATTAAGAAGATAGTTGCCGGATGATGTAACCAAATATGCTTGTCTATTTAGCCTAATTCTAATCTCCTCAATATTTCCGTACTCTATATCAAGATTATTAATTGCGACTTGAAATCTTTTTGGAAGTATATTCTTTAACATTTTTTCTTTTTCACCTCTCACTTGCTTAATTTTATGATGAATATTTTGAAAATATTACACAAAAAATGGCATATTTACTATTGAAAAATTATTAATTTTGTGCTAAAATAAATGTATAAAGAAAAAAGTTGTCATTTTTGACAGAACGGAGTAATTATGAAAAAGTATATTTTGGCTCTTGATGAAGGCACAACAAGTGCAAGAAGCATTCTTTTTGATTACCATTGCAACATTGTTTGCTCTTCTCAGCATGAATTTACTCAGTATTACCCTCAACCCGGTTGGGTTGAGCAGGATCCTATGGAGATCTATGCAAATCAATATGCTACCCTTACCGAGTGCATAGCAAAAAGCGGTATTTCTCCCGAGGAGATTGCAGGTATTGGTATCACTAATCAGCGAGAGACAACCATACTTTGGAATAAGAACACCGGTAAGCCTATTTATAATGCAATAGTTTGGCAGTGCCGCAGAACGTCGGATTACTGCGATGAGCTCATTCGAGCTGGCCATTCAGAATACATACAAAATACTACTGGACTTCGTATTGATGCATATTTCAGCGCTACAAAGATTAAATGGATACTTGATAATGTTGAGGGCGCAAGGGAGATGGCTGAACGTGGTGAAATTTTATTTGGTACTGTAGATACATGGCTTATTTGGAAGCTTACTGATGGTAGAATTCACGTCACTGATGCTACCAATGCATCACGTACAATGCTCTATGATATTGAAAAAGGAGTTTGGGATGAAAAGCTTCTTGAGCTTTTGAATATTCCCTCTTCCATTCTTCCAGAGATTTGCTCGAGCAGCGAAGTTTACGGATATATGGATATAATGGGAGCTTCAGTTCCGATTTGCGGAATTGCAGGCGACCAACAAGCAGCTCTCTTTGGTCAGTGCTGCTTTGAGGACGGCCAGGCCAAAAATACATACGGTACGGGTTGCTTTCTCCTTGCTCATACAGGAAACCAAAGAATTTCATCCAAGAACGGTCTTATTACTACAGTTGCAGCAAGCGAAAAAGGTAAACCTACCGAATATGCTCTTGAAGGTTCAGTTTTCGTTGGTGGTGCTGTAATTCAATGGCTTAGAGATGAGTTAAAGGTTATCAACGAGTCTAAAGATAGTGAATATTTTGCTAAGAAAGTAAAGGATAGCGCAGGCGTTTATCTTATTCCTGCATTTGCAGGCCTTGGTGCACCCTATTGGGATATGCATGCGAGAGGTACAATCACCGGTCTTACAAGAGGCGCAAACGTATATCATATTATCCGTGCGGCTCTTGAATCAATAGCATATCAATCACTTGATGTTATTTCATCAATGGAAGCCGATACGGGTAGGGACATTACTTCCCTTAAGGTTGATGGAGGAGCATCAGCTAACAATTTCCTTATGCAGTTCCAAAGCGATATTTCAAGCGTTGAGGTTATTCGCCCGGCACTTACCGAAGCAACAGCACAGGGTGCTGCATTCCTTGCTGGCTTAGCAGTTGGCTTTTATAAGGATAGAGACGAGCTTAGAACAATAGTGACTGGTAGCGACTCCTTCCACCCCTCTATTAAAAAAGAAAAACGCCAAGAATTACTTGACGGTTGGTCAAATGCTGTTGGCGCTTGTAGAAAGGCATAGGTGGTATTATGTACGAGAACAAAGGTTATTCGGTTGGTGAAAAAAGAGTTCTCTCCTCTAACGGCAAAAATGAACTTGTCGGTAAGGTGTATAGACCTTTTGGTGAAATTAAAGGATATTTTCACGTTGTACACGGCATGACCGAATATATCGGTAGATATGATTCGTTTATGAGATTGCTTGCTGAGAATGGCTATATCGCATTTGGATATGACCACCTCGGTCATGGCAATACTGCAAAGGATGATTCCGAACTCGGTTTTATAGCCGAGCGAGGCGGAGATGATCTTCTTGCCCACGACGTTAAGATGTTTGCTGATGCCATGAAAGCTGAATATGGCGAGCATCCCTACTTCCTTATGGGACACAGTATGGGTTCCTTCATAGTTAGAATGGCTACGCAAAAGTACATTACACCCGATAAACTCATTATCATGGGAACTAGTGGCCCTAACCCCATAGCAGGTGCAGGACTCCTTGTTTGTAAGCTTATTCGCGCGATCAAAGGTCCAAAGCATATTTCAGGACTCATTGACACTCTTGCGTTTGGATCATATAATGACATGTTCAAAGACGAGAACGATCCTAAGGCTTGGCTTACTAATGATCTTGAAATTAGAAAGAAGTATACTGCTGACAAAATGTGTATGTTCAAATTTACGGTGTCAGCTATGCACGACCTCATATCTCTCAATAAGGACTGTAACACTGATGAGTGGTTTAAGGCAGTTGCTAAAAAGATGCCCATCCTTCTCACCTCGGGTGAGGATGACCCCGTTGGAGATTACGGCAAGGGTATAAGAATTTGCGAAGAAAAGCTCAAGGCAAACGGTGCAAACGTTGTGACAAAGCTCTATGCAAACAACCGTCACGAAATTTTGAACGATAATTGTCGCGACGAAGCTATCAAGGATATACTTGAATTTATTGCATAAAAATAAGAAGCCATCATTTGATGGCTTCTTTTATGTTGTTGTATAAAATATCTTCAATCAATTTTTTAAGTGTCTTTTCGTCACTCGTGTATTCCCCGTTTTCTACCCATTTGCCGATTATATTGCAAATAATCCGTCTTGTATAGTCAACATTTGCAAAAGCAGTAGCAGGAGAAATATCAGAAGGAAGAAAAATGAACTTACCGAGTATATTTTTGTGAGCAAATCCATATATTCGTTCGGCAATTTCCGTTTCAGTTTCCTCAACATCGATGTACGCGAGATTATAATTCGGAGGCAAGGCACCGTTATCCTTTAGATATGAAAGTGCCCCCTCATCATTAAATTCCTTTGCCTCGAAATCCTCGTTGCACCATATTAATGACCAATTGCGTTTTACATACTCTATACCCAGTGTACGATATATTTGCATATTAAGAAGGCGTATTTCGTCCGGAGTGACATACGTATCTCCGCGTTTAATCTTGTTGATTATTTCATTA
>JAZRHW010000208.1:0-5476 GCA_045644965.1 Eubacteriales bacterium | reverse complement strand
GGAGAAATGCCCGCGGACATTCCCGACCGTTTTGAAGCGGGGACTCTCCCCTTGCCCTCAATAGTCGGTCTTTACGAGGGGATAAGAGAGGTAGTGGGACTCGGCATTGACACAATATCCTCGCACGAAAGAGGACTTTTTCGGTTTTTACGCGACGGACTGATGACAATTCGGGGTGCAACCGTCTATATGCCCGAGCACGAGGGCAACACACTGCTTTTTAATATTGGAGATATCCCCTGCACCGAGGTTGGCGCACTTCTCGACGCGCGCGGAATTTGTGTTCGGAGTGGATTTCACTGTGCCGCACTCGCACACCGTTCCCTCGGAACAGAAAAAAGAGGCGCGGTGCGCGCCTCTTTTGGAATATTCAATTCACGTCGCGACGTGGAACGTCTACTCACGGCTTGCCGTGAAATAAGCATTCGTTAACCTCTTTGCCCTGCGGTGAGCTTGATGAGGAGCATTCGGTTATCGGGTTGAACGCTTGCCTCGTGCGCCGCGCGATTTCTCTTAATCTCGCCGCATTTAGTGCATTTGTGAACTATCACAAATCCTTTCTTTGCATCAACCTCGGCAAAAATGGGCTCCATTTGTCCGCGGCAAGAGTTGTCGCGGTCGCCGGGGTTTATATCAACGTGGAGTGACCACAGGCAAAACGGGCAGTGATTTCTTGAGGAATAGCCAAGAGGCTTTACCTCCTTGCCACAATGCTCGCATATAAAAGAAGCATCATTTTTTGTAAACAATTTCTTTTCTAAATTTTCCATATTGCTCCTTAAAATTCAAAGTAGATGTTGGGACGGTAGTCCGAGGATGAGATATATACGATACAAAGCACAAAAACTGCCACAAGTACAAGGTCGCATGCGATTGCGAAAACATTCTTCTTCGCGTCGCTCGATATTTTATTCTTGAAATTCATCAAAAGCTCCTTCGGATACGGTGTTGCGGCAAAGCCGAGAGCCGCCATGAGAAGAAGATTTCGCACAAGAGTATAGCTAAATTCAAGGTTTGAAAGCGGAAGTCCAAGTCCGCCAAACATACCAAGGAAATAAGATGCGAGCTCACTCGAGCCACCGCAATCCTGCTTGAAATAGAAAATAAGCCATCCTATCAGCACAAAGAAGAGTGCATATATGTGTGAGATAAAGCTCGGGAGCTTATCAATCCATTTTTTGAGGAAGAGCTTTTCAATAACGAGAAGTGCAAAATAGTAAAGTCCCCAAAGCACGAAATTCCAGTCCGCACCGTGCCAAAAGCCCGTTAAAAACCACACAACCAAAAGGTTTAACACAAGACGCGGTGTGCCCTTTCGGTTGCCGCCAAGGGGAATGTACACGTATTCTCTAAACCAAGTTGAGAGAGTGATGTGCCACCTTCTCCAAAATTCCGTGATGCTCCTTGAAATATAAGGATAATTGAAATTTTCGGGGAAATGAAAGCCGATTATCTTTCCAAGTCCAATCGCCATATCGCTGTAACCCGAAAAGTCAAAGTATATTTGGAAGGCATATAGAATTATGCCCAGCCACAACAGGAGCACACTCGTTTGTTCCCTTGGAACTCCCTCAATTTGCTCCCAAAGCGCACCTGCGGTATCCGCGAGAAGAACCTTTTTGGCAAGGCCTATCACAAATCGTCTTGCACCGTCGGCACTTTCACTGAGCGTGTATTTGCGCTCGCCAAGTTCCCTGTCAACGTCGGAATAACGAACTATCGGCCCCGCAATAAGCTGCGGAAACATGGCAACGTACGCGCCAAAGTTCACAAATTTCTTTTGCACGCGGGAGTCGCCACGGTAAACGTCGATAATGTACGACATTGATTGGAAGGTGTAGAAGGAAATTCCCACGGGAAGCTGAATGCCAATCGGTTTTATAAAGCCGAGAAACGGTATCGCACCGAGATTTTCAAGCAGGAAGTCCGCATATTTGAAAAATCCAAGCACCGCAAGGTTCAGTATAACACCCCACACGAGCGCGCGCTTTTTCTTCTTTGCATCTTCCCCCGCCCTATCAATAAGATAGCCGAAAACGTAGTTCACGACTATCACGAAAAGCATAATCAGAAGATATATCGGCTTTTCCCAACCGTAAAATACTAAACTAACTAAAAATAGCGCAAGATTGCGCCAACGTATCGGCACCGCAAAATATAAAATAAGAGAAAGGGGCAAATACAAAAACAAAAATTCGTTTGACGAAAATACCATATTTCTTCCCTTTCTCTTTATTATTCCTACTTTTTAGAAAAAAAGTAGGCAAAAAACTTTTAATCAGCTTCGCGGTTTTCGCAGTAAAGTGTCGCTGGATTTTATAAATTCAACACGAACCGTGTGCATTGAAATAGGCAAAACCTTTGGCGCGGCTTCGCCATTCTCGCAATAAAGTATTGCTAAATTTGACAGTTCACACCACGATCTAAGCATCCAGCAAAATGGCTACAATTAGAACAAGTAAATTTTAGAAAATCAAAACAAAGTTTTGGTTTTCGTAGTTTGCACAATAAAATACTCGGCGAAAGCTTGCTTTCGTAAGAGAATTTTCTTGGGCAAACCGAGGATTTCGTTAGAAATACTCGAAAATTTACGTCGACTCAGCACAAACCCAATCGGCAAAAAAGCTTTTTGGTTCTTTTTCTCGAAAAAGAACATCCCAACAACTAACTTACTGATACTCTTTAAACAAAATCTTATTAAGCTCACCCTCGCTCTCGAGCATCTTACCGATACCGACGCAAACGCACTCGAGGGGTTTAGGAGCAACCATAACCTTAACACCGAGTTCGGCGCTGATAAATTCCGCGATTCCGGGGAGGAGCGCACCACCGCCCGAAAGAACAATACCGTTATTACAAATATCGCTTGTAAGCTCGGGGGGAGTTGACTCAAGGGTGAGTCTGATTTGGTGAACTATTGACGCGAGCGCGGGACGGATTGCATAACAAATCTCCTTGCTTGTAACGGTTGCATTAATAGCCATACCGTTAGACAAATTTCTACCGATAACCTCGCCCTCTCCGCGATTTATCTTTGGAGTAGCCGTACCGAGCTTTATTTTAAGGCGCTCGGCGGTAAGCTCGCCAATTTCTATTCTTCTTTCGTTATGAAGGTAATTAATAATTGCTCTATCAAGGCTTGAGCCTGCAATTTTTTGAGAGCGCGAAACAACAATTTCGCCAAGGCTAATAACCGCGCACTCGGTTGTTCCCTCACCGATATCAACTATCATTCTACCCTTGGGAGAGAGCACCTTAAGTCCTGCTCCCACTGCTGCCGCAAGGGGTTCTTGTACGAGGGCAACATTCCTCGTTCCCGCCTCATAAATTGCCGCCTGAACCGCACGTCTTTCCACCTCGGTGGACTTACACGGAACGCAAACGTACGCGTCGGGACGAGCAAAGAAGGAGACAAGCTCGGTTTTTTCAAGAAGCTTTGAGATAAGGAGCGTAGTATCGTCCATATCGGTAATAACACCGTCGCGTACGGGACGCGAAACTCTCAAATGCTTTGGGGTCTTACCAAGCATCTTTTTTGCCTGTGAGCCAAAGCACACGTCCTTTCCCGTCCCCTTATCAATCGCGATAACAGTGGGTGAGGAGAGAATTATTCCTGTATCCTTGAGATATATGAGCGTATTGGCGCTGCCAAGATCAATTCCTATCTGCCTTGCCATATTTTACCCCCTTTCGTAAATTTTATACATTATACTCTGTCGACACTTATGACCGCAAAGTACGTTTCATTAATATTCTTTATTTTTTCTTCAACAAGGTTAAGAACTTCCTTGTTTGTTCTCTTATCCTCAAAAGGAATTTCGATATCGAAGATAAGATTTGTGTGAGTGGGACCCATTACGCATCTGAAATCGTGGATGCGGAAAGTTTCCGAAATCCCCTTGACAATACCCTCAACCTGCATTCGAAGAGCATTTATCTCCTCGTTGTCGGTAACAATGGGATCCATATGTATTGTGCAAGCGATATTATGTTCGCTGAAAAGCTGCTTTTCGATATTATCTATAAGATCGTGCGCCTCAAAGAAATCACCCTTGCCATCAACCTCGGCATGAAATGACGCGATTGTTGCGCCTGCGCCGTAGGAGTGGACAATGAGATCGTGAATGCCGAGAATTCTCTCGTCCGCTAGCGCGTGTTCCTTAATGGTTTCAATAACCTCGGGGTCGGGCGCTGAGCCGAGAATGATATTCTTGTTCTCGTTAAGTATCTTAAGTCCCGCAACAAGAATGAAAGCGGAAACCACAAGACCGACATAGGCGTCGATATTAAAGTCAAGGAACATCCAAACAAGTGCACTAACAAGAGTTGCTCCCGTGGAGAGCACGTCCGAAAAGCTATCCGCACTTGCTGCCTTGAGAATTTCGGAATTTATCTTCTTGCCAACACTCTTATAAAAAATTCCAAGCCAGAGCTTTGCAAAAATTGGTGCGAGAAGAACTGCAAACACAATAAGACTCTTGCTCATGGGCTCGGGAGTGAGAATTTTAAAGAAGGATTCTTTGAGGGAATCAAAGCCGATAAAGAGGACTATAACTCCCACCGCCATGGATGCGATATATTCAATTCTCGCGTGACCGAAGGGATGCTCGCGGTCGGCGGGCTTTGATGAAATTTTAAAGCTGATTAGTGAGATAAGGGACGAGCCCGCATCGCTGAGGTTGTTTATCGCGTCCGCGGAAATAGCCACTGAGCCAAAAAGCGTACCCACGAGAAACTTGCCCACGAACAAAAGAAGGTTGATGATAATTCCCACCACGCTCGTTACTGTGCCATAATTTTCTCGAACTCGCTTGTCGCCCACGCGCTCGGAGTCCTTTACAAAGAGTTTTATAAGTAAACTTGTCAAGATTTTGACCTCAATTTCATTATTTTGTTATTTTTTTGAAAAAATTTGTGCTAAACTCTTTTCAAATTCAAAGAAATGTATTATAATTAATATATACATAATCATTATACTACTTTTTTCTCTTTATTTCAAGAGCAAAAGTGCTTTTTTAGAAAATAGATTCGGAGGTTTTTATTTATGAAGCAAAAATATACTATTCACGTTGCTGATTCCGAGATACATATAATTACCGAAGAGCCCAAAGAGGCGCTCGACACCATAGTGGGCGTAGTTGACCGCCGTGTTAGAGAGATACATTTGCACAGCCCTCACTGCTCACGCGTTGATGCGGCTATTATTCTCTGCATGGAATACTGTGCGGAAAAATTGAAGCTAAAAAACAAAATCAAGCAGGCAAATGCCGAGATTGAACGCCTCAACGTTATGAACGAGGCATCTGAGCGCGAAAGAGCCGCGCTTGAGCGAGAAATTGAAGCACTCCGTGCCTCCCTCAACCTCTCCACAACCCCTAAGTCCACTCAAAAAACCGTAGCACTCCAGCTTGGATTTGACGATATCGATAGCAACAACGAACTCCTTGAGGTTATCCACGAGAACTCACAAAACGGT